>JASFUG010000250.1:0-5059 GCA_050050395.1 Nitrospirota bacterium | reverse complement strand
TCAAGCTGCCGGGTAGCTACCCAGTCGAACGGACAACTACTGAGATGGATCTCTCATCCACGGGTCCTTTGCGCCCTCGTGGCGCACTGAGAAATGCGGGCTAGGGCCATACATCGAGGCAAACGCATTCCCTTGGACGAAGTCGTCCCTCGGCAGGTTCTTTTACCACGGGAGACACGGGGATGTAGGGGGCACATGAGCCCCGGAAGTCGACCCGGCCAGGGGCGGCGGCAACGTCGTGAAGTTCGACACCACCTTTCGCGGGAGTGACGGGAGAGCCCGCCATGCCGCGTGCCCCCAAACCTCCCCCGTGTCCCCCGTGGTCAGACTCTCTACAACGAGAGGGGTTGCCGCGAGTGGATTACGGTCGCGACAACCTCGTTGACCAACGGGATCGGAAACAAAAAAGCCCCCCAGCGATGTCTCGCCGGGGGGCTTCGCGCTATCGCGGCCTAGGGAGTGTTACAGCCCTTCGCCCATGCCCATGTCGATGAAGCCCGTCGGGCAGACCTGGGAGCAGATGTGGCAGCCGACGCACCCCTGGTAGACCGTGAACATCACCTTGCCGATCGGGTTGGTCTTGAACTTGGTGATGGTTTCCTGCGGGCAGTAGATCATGCACTGGTCGCACTCGAAGCACAGGCCGCAGCTCATGCACCGCCCCGACTCCGCCTCCACCTCCTCCGTGCTGAGCTTGTGCAGGAGGTCGTCCCAGTTGTGCAGCACGTCCTTGCCCTTCGGATGGCTATGGCCGCGCTTGGCCTGGGGGATCACCTTGAAGTAGTCGGACTTGAGCCTCTCGAAGCGGATGACATCGGGCCTATCTTCGCGCGGGAACGCCCGGCCCATGACGTAGTCGTCGATCCGCTCGGCGGCCTTGCGGCCGTGCCCAATGGCGGTGGTGAGCAGGGTCAGCGACAGGGCGTCACCGCCGCTGAACACCCCTTCCATGCCCTGGACCTGGTAGTTCTTGTCCACCTTCACCCACGGCGCGCCGGCGGTCACCGCCTCGACACCCTCGGTGTCGAGCGCCTGGCCGATGGCGGACACCAGGAGATCGGCCTGAATCTCGAACTCGGTCCCGGGGATCGGCTTGTAGCGGAAGAACGGGATCGGCGAGTTCCACCCCTCCTCGCCCTTCTCCTTGGGCTGCATGCGAACGCACTCCACGGTGACGCCGGGGCCACCGTTCTTCTTCACCTGCACCGTGCCGATCGCATACTCGATCTTGGTGCCCTCGGACACGGCCTCGTCGAACTCGAAGCCGAGGCACTTCATGTCCTGGCGCTCGACCGCCGACAGCAGGGTCACGTCCTCGGCGCCGAGGCGCAGGGCGAGACGCACCACATCCATGGCCACGTCGCCGTCACCCACCGCGACCACTTTCTTCGGCACGACCTTTTCATTGCCGCGCTCCTCATAGTCGACGAGGAACTCGATGGCGTTGGACACCTCGGGGAGGTCCGAGCCGGGAATCGGGAGATTGCGGCCATTCTGCGCGCCGATGCCCATGAACACCGCATCGTACTTCTCGCGCAGCTCCTCGACGGTAATGTCCTTGCCGATCTTGGTGTTGGTGCGAACCTCGATGCCCATGTCGATGATGCGCTGGATCTCGGCGTCGAGCTCCTGTCGCGGCATCCGGTAGCCCATGATGCCGTAACGCGCCATGCCGCCGAGCTTCTCGCGCCCCTCGAACAGGACCACGTCGTGACCCCGGCGCCGCAGCTGGTACGCGCAGGATAGGCCGGCCACACCGCCGCCCACGACGGCGACGGTCTTGCCAGTGGCGACCTTGGGCTTCTCGAAGATCAGCCCCTGCTCCACCCCCCAGTCCCCGAGGGCGTGCTCGACCGCGTTGATGCCGATCGTCTCGTCGACAAACTGCCGGTTACAGCCGTCCTGGCACGGCGCCGGACAGAGCCGTCCCATCATCGCCGGGAAGGGATTCTTGTCGGTGATCCGTCGCCACGCGGCCTCCCAGCGGTCCTTCATTTCCTTACTACCGACCTTTTCGACGCCGCGGATGAGGTTGTGGTAGCCGCGGATGTCCTCACCCGCCGGGCAGCTCGCCTGGCACGGCGGCACGCGGGTGACGTAGGTGGGACACAGGTGGGAGTGGTCACCCTGGGCGACGACCTTTTCCCATCCCGTCTCCTCGCTGTACGGCGGAAACTCGTACTCAAGGGCGGCCTTGAGGATGGGGTTCATCGGGATTGTGCTCTCTGGCATGGCCTCAATTCCTCGTCTCTGTCGTTAAGCAACCGTGTGCAAGGCCTCACGCGCCCCGCAGCCCCTGTCCCACGTCGGCTTCCCGGACGGGACGCCGGCCTCTGGGACCCGAGACCACCGGGCCGGAGAGGATTCCCTCCACCGGCCCGGTGCCTCGGATGACATTTGCCTGGTGCCGCCGCCTAGAAGCGGATGTGGCACGACTGATTGAACGTCTGACGGGCGTGCCGGTAGTTGTCGATCATGTACTTGTCGAACTCCAACCCCGTCTCTTCAAAGAACCGCCGCCAGCCGATGCGGTCGATCCACTCACCGACACGCTCCCACGGGTGGCCGCCCTCCTTGTAGGCGTAGAGGATATTCTTCACCACCGCGTTCACCTCGGGCCAGCGCGGCGGGTTGTTCGGCAAACCGTGGGCGACCAGCTTCATGTTTGCCGGCCGGGTGCGAGCGTTGCCGTTCTTGCCACCGACCCATACGGCGAGCTTGGAGTGCTCCGGATGGTTGATCTCCATCGCCGGGCAGGCACCGAAGCAGGCGCCGCACACGATGCACTTGCTCTCCTCAACCATCACCGAGGGCTTGCCATTCACCGTGGTCGGCCGAATCGCCGCCACCGGGCAGCGGGCCACGGCCTTGGGCAGCTCGCAGACATTGGACAGGATGTCGTGGTTGATGCGCGGCGGGCGGGTGTGCTGCACCACCACGGCGATGTCCGCCTGACCGCCGCAGTTGATCTCGCAGCACGAGGTGGAGAGCCGTACGCGGTTGGGCATCTCCTCCTTGACGAACTCCTCGAACAGGGAGTCCATCATCGACTTGTTGACGCCCGAGGCGTCGGTCGCCGGAATGTCGCAATGCCACCACCCCTGGGTGTGCGCGACCGCCGAGATCGCGTTGCCCGTGCCGCCGACCGGGTAGCCGTTGCTCTCCAACTCGGTGATCAGCTTGTCGACGTTCGCCTCCTCCGTGGTCATGAACTCGCAGTTGCAGCGCACGGTGAAGCGGAGGTGACCCTCGGCGTACTTGTCTGCGACGTCGCAGAGGTAACGGACGATGTCGACGGTCATCTGGCGCTGGGTCCCGCAGCGAACGGTGAACAGCTTCTCGCCGCTCTCCCCCACGTGGCACAGCACGCCGGGACGCGGCCGGTAGTGGTACTTCCACTTACCGTAGTTACGAATCTGGGCGGGGTGCAGGAAGGGCGTGGCCTCGGGGACACCCGACTCGATGGTAGTCCAGGTACGTTCAGCAGTTGCCATGTTCTCTTTCCTTCGCGAGGTGTTAGGTGTCTGTTCGACCTCTGGAGTCGGGCTTAGTACTCCGTCTTAAAGAACGGGTTGTCGCGCGGCTGGGTGACCATCTCCACGGTCGGCTCAATGCCGACGGCATCCATGAACTGCTGGATGCCGAGCCGCTCGATGCACTCACCGATACGCTCGTGATCGAGGCCCGCCTCGGCCCACCAGTCGATCATGCGGTCTGCGAGATCGATGAACTTGTCCATGTCTTCGTCCGTCTCGAACTTCATGAACGGCACCATCACCGAGCCGAGCATGTTGCCGACCTTGAGGTGGCCCTTGCCGCCCACCAGCAGTGTGATGCCGCGATCCTTGCCCGGGGAGAGGGCCTTGGTCATGACGTTGATGCAGTGCATGCAGCGCACGCAGTCATGGTTGTTGATCTCGATGTCGTTGGAGCCCTTGAGCTGGATCGCCCGGGTGGGGCACATGTTGATCACCGAGTTGACCACGTAGTCGAGGCCGTTCTCTTCGATGAAGGCGCCCACCTCGGCGTGATCGATCTGGATGTCGTCGCGCCAGGTGCCCATGACCGCGAAGTCGGCCCGCTGGGTCGCATTGGTGCAGTCGTTGGGGCAGCCGGAGAACTTGAACTTCGACTTGTACGGGAGAGCCGGCCGGTGGATGTCGTCGGTGTAATGTTGCAGGACCTTGTAGTGGGCGTGGAGGGTGTCGTAGCACGCCTGCTCACAGCGCGCCGGGCCGACACAAGACATACCGGTACGGACGCAGGCGCCGGCGCCGCCGAGGTCCCAGCCGGCCTCGTTGAACTCGTCGAAGAACTCCTGGACCTGGTGCTGACCGATGCCGATCAGCTGCAGGTTACCCGTCTGCCCATGGAGGTTGATGACGCCCGAGCCATGCTTCTCCCAGATGTCGCACACCTTGCGCAGGGCGTCGGCGCTGTAGTGGAAGCCCGGAGGCGGCTGAACGCGCACGGTGTGAAACTCGGCGGCCTCCGGGATCTGGTCGGCGATCATCGAGAATCGCGCGATGATACCGGAGCCGTAGCCGCGCACACCGACCACACCCCCCTTCCAGTACCCGAGGCGCGTCTTGTAGGAGTACTCGAGTTGGTCCAGGGCACCGCGCACCATGGTGTTATGGGTGCGGTTGGCAAGCTTCTTGATGCCGGTAATGAAGCTCGGCCACGGGCCGTGCTCCAGCTCGTCGAGCATGGGGGTGGGATGGACGAACGACTCGCTTGCAGTCGGATTAGCCTGATCAGACATGGACTCTTCTCCTCAAGGCGTTAGGGGTCGGATAGTCGTATTGATAGCGCGGTCGCGACTTCTACGCCCCGCCTACCCTCTATGCAAACAACTGCCCCGCCGGATCCGCTGGATTTGGCAAGGCCGAACACGCCGCCGACCACCGGCGCCGGGCGGCGCCACTCCGCCCTACTCGGGCGTCATGCCATCCGGCAAATCGAGGGGGTTCATGAAGACGAACTCCCCGCCATCGGGCATCTCCGGATGGTCCTCGAAATGCAGGACCAGATCCTCAGCCAGGGGCGCGCTTTCCGG
>JASFUG010000249.1:0-5067 GCA_050050395.1 Nitrospirota bacterium | reverse complement strand
GAAGAGGTACTCGGCCTCCCCCGCCACCGCTTCCTCCACGGCCGCCTCCGGCAGGGGCACCGGCAGCACCTCCTCGATGGTCGGGATCTGCGACAGGGCGGAGCGGAAGGCGTTGAAGGCCAGGGCGAGGCGGCCGATGTCGCCGTTGGCGAACCACTCGATCGGCCGCGCCACCAGCTCCTGGACGAACTCGGCGCTGAACTTGCCCCCCATCTCCACGTGGGAGTCGATGACGTCGTGGCCGCGCTTGCGCAGGTAGTCACGCCCCTTGCGGCCCACCGTCACGATCTGGTGGTCCCACTCGGCGGCGCTGCGGATCTCCGCCTCGACCCGGCGCAGGAGCTGGTGGTTGAAGCCGCCGCACAGGCCGCGATCGGAGGTCACCACGACGATCACGGCACGCCGCGCCTCGGGCCGCTGCAACAGCGGGTGGGAGACCTCGGTCCCGGAGGCCGCCACCCGGCTCATGAGCTCCTCGACCTTGGCGGCGTAGGGCCGCGCCGCCACCACCGCGTCGTGGGCGCGGCGCATCTTGGCGCCGGACACCATCTTCATCGCCTTGGTGATCTGCTGCGTGCTCTTGACGCTGCCGATGCGGTTGCGGATGTCCTTGAGGGAGGGCATGGGTCTGGCGCTGTCAGCTTTTAGCGATCAGCGGTCAGCTGGATCGGAAGTTCCACGGTTTTTCTGGCTGTGAGCTGACAGCTGAACGCTGACAGCTGATGGCTATTTGAAGCTCTGCCGGAAGGACTCGATCGCCTTGCGCAGGCCGCTGTCCGTGGCGTCGTCGATCTTGCCCTGGCTGTCGATCGACTCGGCCAGCTCCGGATGGCTCGCCCTGACGTGGTCGAGGAGGCCGCTGGCGAAGGCCTGCACTCGTTCCACCGGCACGTCGTCCACGAAGCCGTTGGTGACCGCGAACAGGGAGATCACCTGATCCGCCACCGGCAGGGGGTGGTGGAGACCCTGCTTGAGGATCTCCACGGTGCGCTCACCGCGGGCGAGCTGCGACTGGGTCGAGGCGTCGAGGTCGGAACCGAACTGGGAGAAGGCCTCCAGCTCGCGGTACTGGGCGAGGTCCAGCCGCATGCGCCCCGCGACCTGCTTCATCGCCTTGATCTGCGCGGCGCCGCCGACGCGCGACACCGACAGGCCGACGTTGATGGCCGGCCGGACGCCGGAGTAGAACAGGTCGCTCTCCAGGAAGATCTGGCCGTCGGTGATGGAGATCACGTTGGTCGGGATGTAGGCGGAGACGTCGTTGGCCTGGGTCTCGATGATCGGCAGGGCGGTGAGGGAGCCGCCGCCGAGCTCGTCGGAGAGCTTCGCCGCCCGCTCCAGGAGGCGCGAGTGGAGGTAGAAGACGTCGCCGGGATACGCCTCGCGGCCCGGCGGCCGGCGCAGCAGCAGGGAGAGCTGGCGATACGCGACCGCCTGCTTGGAGAGGTCGTCGTAGAAGATCACCGCGTGCTGGCCGTTGTCGCGGAAGTACTCGCCCATCGCGCATCCCACGTAGGGGGCGATGTACTGCAACGGCGCCATCTCCGAGGCGGTGGCGGAGACCACCACCGTGTACTCCATGGCGCCCGCCTCCTCCAGGGTCTGGACCACCCGCGCGACGGTGGAGCGCTTCTGGCCGACCGCCACGTAGATGCAGTACACCGGCATGTCGGTCTTGTGGGTGTACTGCTGGTTGATGATGGTATCGATCGCCAGGGCGGTCTTGCCGGTCTGGCGGTCGCCGATGATCAGCTCGCGCTGGCCGCGTCCGATCGGTACCAGGGCGTCGATCGCCTTGATGCCGGTCTGCAGCGGCTCCTTCACCGACTGGCGGGCGACGATGCCCGGCGCGATGACGTCGATGTGGCGCCGGTCCTCGGTCTCGATCGATCCCTTGCCGTCGATCGGCTGGCCGAGGGCGTTGACCACCCGTCCGAGCATGGCCGGGCCCACCGGGGTCTCGATGATGCGCCCGGTACGCTCCACCCGGCAGCCCTCGACGATCAACGGGCTCTCCCCGAAGAGCACCGCGCCGACCGTGTTCTCCTCCAGGTTGAGGGCCATGGCCATCACCCCGTCCGGCAGCTCCAGCAGCTCGCCCGCCATGACCTTGTCGAGGCCGTAGATCTGGGCGATGCCGTCGCCCACCGCGATGACCGTGCCGGTCTCCGCGACGCGCACCTCGCTGTCGTACTCCGCGATCTGCTTCTTGATCAGCCCGCTGATCTCTGCCGCCTGTAGTGCCATGACTCCTCCGTCCTCACCCCGCCGCGCGGGGAACGCCTAACTCGCCGCCTGTACGCCCTGGAGGAGGACGGTGCGCAGGCCGCGGAGCTTGCCGCGCACGCTACCATCGATCTCCTCGCTTGCCACGTGGGCGACCAGGCCGCCGATCAGCTCCGGTCGCGCCGCCACATCCACATCGACCGTCTTGCCCAGCCGGGCCCCGAGGCGCGCGGCGATCGCCGCCATCTCCGCCGCGCTCAGACCACGAGCGCTCTCCACCTGCACTCGCAGGATGCCGCCCCGGATATCGAGCAGCTCGCGGAAGGTCTCGGCGATGGCCGGCAGGAACTGCAACCGGCGGTTGTCGAGCAGCACCCCGAGAAAGCGCCGTGTAAGGTCCGACAGGTCGAGGCCCGTGACGATCTGATCGAGCACTCGCCGCTTGTGCTCGGCACGCTGCACCGGGCTGGCGAAGAAGCGGCCCAGCCCTGGGGTCTCGGCGAATAGACCAGCGACCTGCGGCATCTCAACCGCCACCTGGTCGGTGGCGCCGGCCTGGTCCGCCAGGTCGAGGAGGACGCCGGCGTAGAGCGGCGCGCTCTCGGTGCGCATCACGACAGGGCCTCCTCGATCAGACGGCGGTGGTCGTTGTCGTCGAGGCGCTCCGCGACCAGCGCCGCGGCCGAGCGCAGGGCCTCGTCGACCAGCTCCTGCCGCACCTCCGCGACCAGGCGATGCTCCTCCTGCTCCCGCGCCTGGCGGGCGATCTCGGCGATGCGCCGGCTGCGGTCGCGGCTGGCGTCGACGATGCGCTTTGCCTCCACCTCCGCCTGGCGGCGGCCGGTCTCGAGAATCTCCTCCACCTCCTGCTCCTGGCGGGCCACCTGCTCCCGCACCGCCTCCACCCGCGCCCTGGCCTCCTGCAACCGGCGCTCACCGTCGGCGATCACCGTCTCGATGGCGCCACGCCGGGTGGCAAAGAAGTCGCGCAGGGAGAAGACACGGGTGAAGACCCACACCAGGACCCCGACCGCGAGGGCGAAGTTCACCAGGCGCACGACGATCTCGCCGATCGGCGCACCCCCGTGCTCCGCACCCCAGGCCGTGGAGGCCGCGAATGCCACCACCGCGCCGGCGACGATGCCGGGGCGGGGCACGCTCACACGGGCCTCCCGAGGACCTTGCCGGCGATCTGCTGCGCCAGGCCGTCGACCTCCGCCGCCAGCTCCGTCGTCAGCTCGGCGTGCCGGCGCTCCAGCACCGTTTCCGCCTCGGCGAGCTCGGCCTCGGAACGAGACTTCGCCTCGGAGACGATCTGTTCCGCCTCGGCCGCGGCCTGCCCCGCCTGCTCCTGGACCAGCGACCGCGCCTCGCTGTGGGCGACGGCGATGTCCGCCTCGTACGACGCCAGGAGCTCGTCCCCCTGCTCCTCGACGGTCTCGACCTGCGCCAGGGTCCCCTCGGTGCGCCGGCGGCGCTCCTCCAGCACCCGCAGCAGCGGCCGATACAGGACCCGGTTGAGGATCACGATCAGCACCAGGAAGTTGGCGATCTGGATGAGGACGGTGACGTCGAGATCGATCATGGTCCTGCGCCTTACTCCCGCCGCGCCGAGCGTGGCTCGAAGCATCGCTCCCGCGGCCGCACCTCAAAAGGCGCGGGAATATAACTTGCCCCTCCAAGATTTTCGAGACGCACGCCGCGATCCGTCAACCGGAGCGACCTCGGAGGGTGATCGATTAGAGCGGTCAAGCGGTTGAGAGGATTCACGACCTGCCCCGCCCGATACAAGGCCGTTGGCGACATACGCGCCGCACACGCACCATTTGGCGCGGCGAAAGCGATCCGCCACCACACCCATCCTGCGATGCGCGCGTTGCGTCGTGCCAGGCCCGATCCTACTATCGGTCCGCTCCGAGGAGGAGTGGCCGAGCGGTCGAAGGCGGCGGTCTTGAAAACCGTTGTGGCGCAAGTCACCGGGGGTTCAAATCCCTCCTCCTCCGCCAGACAATGCCGGTATACTGACGGATCCACGCGACGGCACCGCGCCGTGGCGCCCACGGAGAGATGACCGAGAGGCCGAAGGTGCTCGCCTGCTAAGTGAGTGTGGCTTCACCGCCACCGAGGGTTCAAATCCCTCTCTCTCCGCCATCCATCCCACGGCGACGGTGAGCAAACCACCGTCGCCGTTTTTCTTCGCCACGCGCCGTGGTGAGCCGATTCCCCCGCCCGAGGCGCGGCAATCTCCCACCACAGCGGCTTCGGCGTAGGCCGGGCTCCGCCCGGCATGGCGGGCAGAGCCCGCCCAACGGAGGATCGGCACGCCATCCGCGGATACTCTCCCGTCCCCACGTGGCAGGGGTACAGGGCGAGGGGGAAGGTGCGGCAATCTCTTCACCCGGTCCACCAACCCCGCCGCGCGCTTGCGGGCCGCCCCGCATCCCCGTACATTGCCTGCCCCTGCCGCCAGACCTCGGTAGCCGGGAGGCCCACCCCACGCGCCCGTGGCTCAGCTGGATAGAGCATCGGACTACGAATCCGAGGGTCGCAGGTTCGAATCCTGCCGGGCGCGCCATTACCACAAGGGGTTAGCGGACTTGCTGGTGGCGCCGGCCACTCGTTGGACCACGGTGGAACCAGCCGGCTGGAAGAGACTTCCGAGTTTCTGACTTGCCTCGGACTCGACGGGCTCGGAGTCCGGCCGCAAAAGGCCGAAGCCAGCGGGGCTAGTTTTACTTCCCGCAGCCCAACCTCCGCCCAAGCGGTGCCGTCTCCGGACAAAGAAGCGGAGCCGCCTCCCGAGGGAGCACGGCTCCGTCAGGACTGCCGGTCGCAAAGGGA
>JASFUG010000248.1:0-5067 GCA_050050395.1 Nitrospirota bacterium | reverse complement strand
CTGACCACGGCCCACGCGACCGAGATCGGCCGGGAGGTCGCGATGTCCCACCACCTCCAGGACGGCGAGGAGTACACGGTGCGGTTGCCGACGCTGATCGCCCACGGCCGGGACCTGTTCGCGGCCCTGTGGACCGTCGAGGAGGGCGGCGGCCGGCCGATGACCAAGGGCACCGGGACGCCGCTGGCCGACGGCAGCGAGCCGCTGGTGTTCCCGCGCAACTTCAACCGCATCTCGGCACCCGACTCCAACGGCTGCGCCGGCTGCCACAACGCACCCTACGGCACGCCCGGCGGTGGCGGGGACATCGTCGGCAACGTCTTCGTGCTGGCCCAGCGCTTCGATTGCGCCACCTTCGACCCCGACGACACCACCCCCACCAAGGGGGCGGTGGACGAGAACGGGGACCTCGTCACCCTGGACACCATCGCCAACAGCCGCGCCACCCTGGGCATGTTCGGCAGCGGGTACTACGAGATGCTGGCGCGCCAGATCACCGCCGACCTCCAGGCCGCCCGTGACGCCACCGTGCCCGGCGAGGCTACTGCGCTGACGTCCAAAGGGATCTCGTTCGGCACCCTCGTCCGCTTTCCCGACGGCTGGTGGGACACCTCCACCGTCGAGGGTCTGCCGGCACCCAGCCTGCACACCACCGGGCCGGCGGATCCGCCGAGCCTGGTCATCCTGCCCTTCCACCAGGCGGGCGCCGTGGCCTCCCTGCGCCAGTTCACCAACAACGCCTACAACCACCACCACGGCATCCAGGCGGAGGAGCGCTTCGGGGTCGGGGTCGACGCCGACGGCGACGGCTTCGTCAACGAGCTGACCCGCGCCGACGTCACCGCGGCCGCCATCTACCAGGCGGTGATGCCGGTCCCGGGAAGGGTGATCCCGCGGGACCCGGAGGTGGAGGCCGCCGTCGAGGTGGGGGAGCAGCTGTTCATCGAGATCGGCTGCGGGTCCTGCCACATCCCCGCCCTGCCGCTGGACGGCGACGGCCACGTGTTCGTCGAGCCGGATCCCTACAACCCGCCGGGCAACCTGCAGCCCGGGGAGGCCCCGGACCTGGCGGTCGACCTCAACGACGCGCGATTGCCGGGGCCCCGCCTGAGCGCCGACCGGCGCACTGGCATCACCTGGGTGCCGGTCTTCACCGACTTCAAGCTCCACGACATCACCTACGGTCCCGACGACCCCAACCGCGAGCCCCTGAACATGCACTACCCCCCGGGGTCCGTGGAGTTCAACTCGGGCAATAGCCGCTTCCTCACCAAGCGGCTCTGGGGCGCCGCCAACGAGCGGCCCTTCTTCCATCACGGCAAGTACACCACCCTGCGCCAGGCGGTGCTGGCCCACTATGGCGAGGCCGACGCGTCGCGGGCAGCATTCGAGTCCCTGAGCGACGACGGGCGCGACTCGATCATCGAGTTTCTCAAGACGCTTCAGGTGTTACCGCCGGGTGTGAAGGCCCGGATCGTCGACGAGCGGTTCCACCCCCGGGAGTGGCCGCCGAGGTCCCGGGGACACGAGGGGTAGGCCCACGTCGCCACTGACGATTCGCGGTGCGGCCGAATCGCTGCGGGTTCTCCGGTAGTCGGCGCGGCCGTCAACACCCGGCCGTCTTTGGCGCCGGGTGAGGCGCCGGCCAACGGCGTCGGCGGTCTCGGTGTACGAGGCTTCCCGAGAACCCGCCGCGGTCCTGTGGTAGCTTCGCGGTCCATGAGGCGCTGGCTGATCGTCGTGGGGCTGGTCGCGATCGTCGCCGCGGCGGCCGCCGCGGTGTACTACCCCCGAGGCGGGGCGGAGGAGGCCGCCACGCCGGCGACGGTGGCCGTGCGACGCGGTGATCTGGTGGCGGAGGTCTCGGCCACCGGTACCCTCGGCCCCCTGGTGGAGGTGCAGGTGGGGAGCCAGGTGTCGGGCACCCTCCACCGGATCCACGTCGACTTCAACAGCCGCGTGCACGCGGGCCAGCTCATCGCCGAGATCGAGCCGTCGCTGTTCGCGGCGGCGGTGGCCCAGGCGGAGGCCAACGCCAAGAGCGCGGTGGCGGCCCGGGAGAAGGCGGCCGTGCAGGTGCAGGACGCCCAGCGCCGGCTGGAGCGCCTGCGCAAGCTCTCCCAGGACAGGATCGTCTCCGACAACGACCTGGACGCGGCGGAGTTCGCGGTGCAGGCCGCCCGCGCCGAGGAGCGGGTGCAGGAGGCCACGGTCGGCCAGCGCCAGGCGGCCCTGGAGCAGGCGCAGGTCGACCTCGCCCACACCCGCATCTACGCGCCGATCGACGGCATCGTCATCTCCCGGGACGTGGACGTGGGCCAGACCGTGGCGGCGAGCCTCCAGACCCCGACCCTGTTCGTGATCGCCGGCGACCTCGACCGCATGCAGATCGAGACCGAGGTGGACGAGGCATTCATCGGCCAGCTAGCCGAGGGCCAGCCGGTCACCTTCACCGTGTTCGCCTACCCGGAGCGCGTGTTCCAGGGCACCCTCGCCCAGGTGCGCCTCAACCCGACGGTGGAGGCGGGGGTGGTGAAGTACAACTGTATCATTCACGTGGACAACCCGGACCACGCCCTCAAGCCGGGCATGACCGCCACGGTGGCGATCGAGGTGGACCGCCATGAGGGGGTGCTACAGGTACCGAACGCCGCCCTGCGCTACGTCCCCAGCCCCCTGCCCCCGGCGGCCGAGGCCCTGCGCGACGAGCTCGGCCGCAACCAGGGGATCGTGTGGCTCGCCGGTGAGGACCGGCTGCGCCCGGTGATCGTCGACACCGGCCTGGTAGGGGAGGAGCACACGGAGGTCTCCGGCGACACCGTCGCCGAGGGCGTCGCCGTCGCCGTCCCCGGCACGGCCAGGGACATGCGCCGCCGCCGGCGGCCGGGGAGGTTGTTTTAGGTGCGATGTCGCGTCGACGCACGAAGCAGCAGACGGAGCGTGTTCGGAGACGGTAGCGAGGAAGAATGAGGGGCTAGGGACTGGGGGCTAGGGAAGGATGGCCGCCCCTGGCGGCCAGCAATCCGATTCGTGAACCATCTGACTGAATGATGCTCGCCGGCCCGCAGGGCCGGGACCACCCCTAGCCCCCAGTCCCTAACCGCTGGCCCCTCGCTCTCGATCGGCACCTGAGACTCCACCGTCTCTAGACCCCCGATGCCTCCCGCCATCCAGATGCACTCCGTGCACAAGCGCTACCACCTCGACCACGTGGAGGTCCACGCCCTGCGCGGCATCGACCTGACGGTGGCGCCGGCGGAGCTCGTCGCCATCACCGGGCCGTCGGGCTCGGGCAAGTCGACCCTGATGAACGTGATCGGCTGCCTCGACCGGCCGGACAGTGGCGAGTTCCGCCTCGACGGCGAGGACGTCATGGGCCTCGGCCCCAACGCCCTCGCCCGCCTGCGCAACCGCAAGCTCGGCTTCGTCTTCCAGGGCTTCAACCTCCTGCCGCGCACCAGCGCCCTGGAGAACGTGGAGGCGCCCCTGGTCTACTCCGGCGTCGAGCACCGCGAGCGCCAGCGGCGCGCCCGCGAGCTGCTGGAACGGGTGGGGCTCGGCGACCGCCTGCATCACCTCCCCACCCAGCTCTCCGGCGGGCAGCAGCAGCGCGTGGCCATCGCCCGCGCCCTGGTGAACCGGCCGAGCCTGATCCTCGCCGACGAGCCCACCGGCAACCTCGATACCCACACCAGCCAGGAGATCCTCGACCTCCTCTCGGCCCTCAACCGCGACGAGGGGGTGACCATCCTACTCATCACCCACGAGCCCGACGTCGCCGCCCGCGCCGGCCGCCAGCTCACCCTCTGCGACGGGGTGCTCACCGGCTGATCGTAAACCGCCTTAACGCGAAGGCGCCAAGACGCTAAGGCGCAAAGGGGATCCTGCTCAGACGAAGGCGGCGGCTAGGCGGAGCGCCGGCGAAGTCCATCTAAGGAAGGCAGGAAGGGGAGGAAAGCAGGAACCGGGGGGGCGGAAGGGTCTCCGGACCTTCTCGCTCGTTCGCGCTACGCAGCTCGGGAACGGACCTCCTTCTCCAGGCGATCTCCCAGAGCGTTGCGGGCCCTCTCGACATCGTAGTCCGCCTGCAAGCCCATCCATACCTCCACCGACGTGCCGAAATAGCGCGACAGGCGTAGCGCCGTGTCGGCAGTGATCGCCCGCGTCCCATGAACGATTTCGTTGATCCGGCGGGGCTGCACGCCGATGTCCTTCGCGAGGCGGTACTGGCTGATTCCCATCGGCTTGAGGAAATCCTCCAAGAGCACCTCGCCGGGGTGTACGGGCGGAAGATGCTGGGTAGCCATGACATTCTCCTAATGGTAGTCGACGATCTCCACGTCGTACGCGTCCCCTTTGCGCCAGACGAAGCAGATCCGCCACTGCTGGTGTATGCGGATGCTGTGCTGTCCCTTGCGGTCGCCTTTCAGTGGCTCCAGCCGGTTCGCTGGGGGTATGCGTAGATCCTTGAGGTCCTTGGCGTTTTTCAAATAGAGAAGCTTGCGTCTGGCGATGGTCTGGATGTCGGCCGGCAGTTTGCGCGACCTCTCTCCTTCGAAGATCTTCCGGGTCTCCTCACACCGAAGCGTCTTGATCATGGAGCCAAGATCGTATCGTCACGCGATAATACCGTCAAACGACATGGCCAGGCGGATCGAATGTGCAGAGAGGCCGGCGGGCAGCAGCAGCGCGTGGCCATCGCCCGCGCCCTGGTGAACCGGCCGAGCCTGATCCTCGCCGACGAGCCCACCGGCAACCTCGACACCCACACCAGCCAGGAGATCCTCGACCTCCTGTCCGCCCTCAACCGCGACGCGGGCGTGACCATCCTGCTGATCACCCACGAGCCCCACATCGCCACCCGCGCCGGTCGGCAGCTCACCCTCCGCGACGGGGTGCTAAGCGGCTGACCTAAACAGCCTTAACCACGAAGGACACACAGATCACAGAGGGCTACACCCACGGACCATCGCGTCGGCGGCTTGCCCCTATCCCTGACTCGGTGACGCTTGCGGCCTGCGATGTAAGGGGTGTTCGGGATGGCTGCCCGATCGATACGGCGGCTAG
>JASFUG010000247.1:0-5072 GCA_050050395.1 Nitrospirota bacterium | reverse complement strand
CCGGCGTCGTGCGAATGAATTCGCACCTACGGCGCGGCGCTCGCTCCGCCGGGTCACGCGCCACCGACATGGTGGCAATAACGACGACCGATCAGCCCACGTCGGCTACGGGGATGCATGGCTCGCCCGGGGCCGGGTTTACCTCCACGGTGACGTGAGACAGCTCCGCGACGTCGGCGAGGAGCCGCTTGTAGTGCGACGGCTCCTGCGGGTAGTGGGTGACCACGGAGACCACCGCCGCGACGTGATGCCCGCTGAGCTGCCAGATGTGCAGGTCCGCGACCCGGTTGTCCGCGTCCGCCTCGATCGCCGTACGGATGCGGTCCACGGTCCCCGGATGCACCCCGCTGTCCAGCAGGATCTGGGAGGTATCCCGCAACAGTTGGACTGACCAGCGCGTGATCACCACCGCGCCGACGATCCCCATGACCGAGTCCAGCCACACCCAACCGAACGCCTTGCCGAACGACAGGGCGACGATCGCCAGCACCGACGTGAAGGCATCGGCGACCACGTGCAGGTAAGCGGCACGCAGGTTGTGGTCGTGGCGGTGCGTGTGGCCGTGCCCATGCGCGTGGTGATCGTGGCCATGATCGTGGTGCCCCTGGAGCAGGATGGCGCTCACCAGGTTGACCGCCAGGCCGACCACCGCGACGGCGATCGCCTGGTTGAAATGAATGGTCTGCGGTGAGATCAGGCGATGCACGGACTCTGCCGCCATCAACAGGGCGACGATCCCCAGGGCGACGGCGCTGGCAAATCCACCCAGTACTCCCACCTTGCCGGTGCCGAAGCTGTAGGACGGATCGTCCGCGTGGCGCCGCGCATAGCTGTAAGCGAAGGCGGTGATCCCCAGGGCCGCTGCATGGGTCCCCATGTGCCAGCCATCGGCGAGCAACGCCATCGAGCCGTAGGCGAGCCCCGCGCCGATCTCGATCACCATCATGGTGACCGTGAGGGCGATCACCCGCCGGGTCTGACGCTCACCATGGCCGCCGTCGTCGATGTGAAAGTCGTGGTCGTGCTGCCACTCATCCAAATGATCGATGTGCATTCTGACTCCGTGAAGCCATCCCGGCGTGGTGGTGGCCAGGACCTCATCGGTCGCGTCCCCGTGGGGGGCCACGCGACACGAGGATGACCCTACCTACCGCCAGGCGCGTCCCTGCGCAACCGCGGCACTCCGCCGTCAGCGAAAAAAGACCGCGAGCCACACCGACGCTCGCTCGGGATCGGTCCATTCGACCCGGTGGCGGACGTGGGCCGGGATGGTCAGAGAGTCCCCCGGCGCGAGGGTCACGACACGGTCACCGTCCTCGAACCGGAGCCGCGCCGCGCCGCGAAGCAACGCCACCCACTCGTGCTCCTCCTGGTCGTACCAGAACCCAACCGGGGAGTGTTGCCCCCACGACACGATGCGCTCGATCCGCATCGCGTCGCCGTGCGCCAGCACCTCGACCCACTCCTGGGCCTGTCGCGCGGGGATGTCGTGCAACAGGTTCGCGGGGTCCAGGGCACCAGCCATGATGACGGGACTAGGCGCACCGGCCGATTCGCCGGCGCCGATCGGAACCCCAGGGCACGAACGTAAAAAAACGCGAAATGCGTGGGCAGTCGCGTATCGTGATCTCGTCCATTTCGTGCCTTCGTGTTGCCGCTTCTAGTCCAGCATTTCTGAGCGAGTTGAGGGGTGCGCAGTCCTCCGGATCAACCTCGCGTCTACGCATCCCGATGGACCGTGTCGGGGGAGAATGCCGGCATGCAGACCGCGACGTACTCGGCGCCGGCGGGGGTGCTGTAGCGCACCCACTCCCCCGCCTCCACCACCACTGCCTGGCCGGCCCGCACGTCGTAGGTGCCCCCTTCGAACTCCAAGTGCAGGGTGCCGTACAGCACGACGGTGACCTCCTGGAACTCGGGACGCTGGCCGGGTTCCTCCCACCCCGGCGGCGACACCATGCGTGCGACGCTGACACGGTCCGTCCCGGTGTTCACCCGTCCAACGAACTCCTCGATCCGCTTCGTCTTGTTACCCGCCGCCTCGATCACGGTGGGGGCTTCGATCAGTGTCGGCATCTCGCCTCCGAGCCGCTGCAACGCCAGTGAATGGATCGGCCACCGCGCGGCTGCGACCTAGTGCTGTTGCTTTTTGAGCTCGGCCACGACGCTGCGCTCCTTGTCCGCCCGCGCCTTGAAACTCTGGAGCGGCGTCACCTCCCAGTCCAGCATTGGCCATGCGGGGATGTTACGCAGGATCTCGTCGGCCTCGGCATTGGACGCCGCCTCCAGAATGAACGCGAAGGCGCGGTCACCCACCGGTAGGCCGCCGGCCACGATCTTCCTGTCTGCCTGGAGCTTCAGCAGGGCGTCAAAGGTGGGCACGATCGTCTTCTCGAGGACCGTCAGCGCCTCCGCCGGCGAGGCGAAGCTGGGTCCCTGGGACGCGATGACCAGGAATTGGTCTGCCAAGGCCGGCGTCGTGCCGGCGGACAGGAGGGCCGCCATCGTGAGACCACCAAGTAGCTTGTTCATCATCACCATCTCCTGATCTCTGGGTTCGGAGGATTCCGCCGCCCGTCGGAACGGCGTGCGTGCAGGTGGAAGGCCAGCGATCGTTCAGACCGTGGCCCCGTTCCTGCGTCCACGCGATCGGCGCGGCCAACGACGCCGCAACCTAGGCGCACGGTCATGCACCGTCAAGCGATCGGGCGAGGCGCGCTCATGCGCCGCAGCCATCCATTCTGGCGGCGAGCGGCTAAGCCAATCCCTTCCAGCGGAGGAAATAGAAACGGCCGAGGACCACCATCAAGATCCCGCCCAGGGTCAGCACCGCGGCGATGAACAGGCGCAAGGAGACCTCCTCGGACATGAACACGACACCGCCGAGGGCCGCGATCACCGGGACGAAGAGCTGCACCACCGCCGCCTGGGTCGCCGACAGGCCGCGCAGGGCCATGTACCACACCGTGTAGCCCAGGCCGGACGCGATCGCCCCGGAGACCACCGCGAGCCACACGCCCGTCGCTGAAAGGTGCACCGTCCTCACGGCGAGCAGCCCCACCACCACAGTGAACGGAATGGTCCGGACGAAGTTACGCGCCGTGTCCGCCAGGGGCGTGGCGGAGCCCTTCCCTTTGATGGTGTAGACGCCCCATGCACTGCCGGCAACCGCCATCAGGCAGAAGCCGACGAACGACGGCGCCGCGACCCCCGGCAACACCAGATAGACCAGACCGGCGAACGCCACCAGCAGGCCCAGCCACTCCACCACCAGCAACCGGGCGCCCGACACCAGGGCCATGAGGATCATCGTGATCTGCACCGCCCCGAACAGGATCAGGGCGCCGGTGCCGGTCTGGAGGGTGATGTAGGCGAAAGAAAACGTGATCGCGTACAGGAAGAGCATGAAGGCGGAGACCCAGCGGCTCCCCGCCGGCGCGAAGCTGGCCGCCCCACTGGCCTTCAGGATCAGGGCGAGGGCCACCGCCCCCGACACCAGCCGGATGATGGTGAAGCTCGCCGCGTCGATGGCTCCGTTCCCCAGGGCGAGGCGACACAGGATCGAGTTCGACGCGAAGGCGACGAGCGTGAACCCGGTCAGGACGATCGTCTTGACCAACGAGATAGTACGGGTCGCCGGTAGCACGCGTGGTCCCCTCCTCTTCCTTGCCCGCCCGCTCCCCCGGTGGACGGCATCCCGGGCCGATTCCGCCCAGCCGACCCGGGGACATCGGTCGACAAAAAACTGCCGTCGACCCCGCTACTTATCGCCGCATCGTGGCTCCGATGTCCACGGAGCCGCCGTAACGCGGCCTGAGCTTGACCCACATGCGCAGCCGTGGCCACCCTGTGCCGATGATCGGTCCGCGGTGATGCGCAAGAGACGACACTCATGACCAAGCGCATTCTCCTCACCGTCGTGGGCCTGATCGTGGTGATCGGCGTGCTCGCCGGCATCAAGGCCCTGCAGATCCGCAAGATGGTCGCCCAGGGGGCGAGCTTCGTGCCGCCCCCGGAGACCGTCACCGCGGCCCAGGCGACCAGGGAGTCGTGGGAGTCGGTGCTGACCTCGGTCGGGTCCCTCACCGCCGTGCAGGGCGTGACCGTGGCCGCGGAGCTGGCGGGCAAGGTGGTGCGCATCGCCTTCGAATCGGGCGCGTCGGTCCGGGAAGGTGACCTGCTGGTCCAGCAGGACATCTCGTCGGAGCAGGCGGCGCTGCCCGGCGCCGAGGCGACGGTGACCCTCGCCCGGGCCGATCTCGCACGGGTACGCGACCTGCGGGCACGCAAGATCGCGCCGCCATCGGATGAGGACGCGGCGGTGGCCAGGCTCGAGGAGGCGAAGGCCGCCGTGGACGAGATCCGTGCCGCCATCGCCAAGAAGACCATCCGGGCGCCGTTCGCCGGGCGCCTCGGCATCCGCCTGGTCAACCTGGGGCAGATGCTCCACGACGGGGACGAGATCGTCTCCCTCCAGGCCCTCGATCCGATCTTCGTCAACTTCCTCTTCCCGCAACAGCGTCTGACGGAGGTCCGCCAGGGGCTCGTCGTGAGAGTCACCAGCGACGCCCTCCCCGGTCGGGTGATCGAGGGCAAGATCACCGCGATCAACCCGGAGGTGGACGCCGGCACGCGCAACGTCCGGGTCCAGGCGACCATCGCCAACCCCGAGGAGGAGCTGCGCCCCGGCATGTTCGTCAACGTCGCCGTGGTCCTCCCCGGCCGGGAGCCGGTGCTCACCATTCCCGCCACCGCCGTGCTCTACGCGCCATACAGCGACTCGGTGTTTGTTGTGGAGGAGAAGAAGAGCGAGGGTGGGGACAACCCGGGCGAGGCTGCCGAGGGCAACCCCTCCGGCGATCCACCGCCCAAGGTCCTGCGCCAGCAGTTCATCCGCCTCGGGGAGCAGCGCGGCGACTTCGTGGCCGTCGTCTCCGGCCTCGAGGAGGGCGACACGGTCGTGACCTCCGGCGTCTTCAAGTACCGCAACGGCCAGGCGGTGGTGATCGACAACACCCTCTCCCCCGAGTTCCAGCTCAACCCGACGCCGGAAGACAGCTAGCCCGCCATCG
>JASFUG010000246.1:0-5096 GCA_050050395.1 Nitrospirota bacterium | reverse complement strand
TATTCCGGGCTGGGGTTTGCACTATGATTCGAGCCGACGCCGTGGCAGTTCTCGCACTGTACGCCGCCCCGCTCGGGGGTGGTGTCGCCGTCGACGAACCCCCCGATGAAGCCGTAGCCGAGGGTGTGGCAGGTGACGCACTCCGGGGCGCCGTCCTTGCCGCGCGACTCCAGGGTGTCGAGGGCGTGGGCGTGAGGGCCCGTCTGCCAGATCTGGTAAGCATCGGGGTGGCACGACTCGCACGCCTCGGCGCCAACGAAGGCGCCGCCCGCCGTGGGTTGTGGCGGCTCGTCAGCCAGCACGCGGGCCTCCTTGAGGGCGCCGTAGTAGTCGCGCACCAGCGCGGCGATCGCTGGATCGTCGGGGATCTCCTCCCCGAGCCGGTAGGCGGTGACCGCGGACGCCGGTAAGCGCCCCGGCATCAGGGTAATGCCACCGAGCCACTTGCCGTCGGTGCCGGTGGCGACCACCAGCACTCCCCCGACCCGGTGTGCCTGCGCGTCGATCGCGGCGCCACCGTCGGCGGTGATGATCACGTCGATGCGTGGCTCTGCGCGGGCCAGTGCGTCGGCGTCGGCGATCCTTCCTTGCAGGAGCACGACGAGGCGTTCCGCGGGCCGCACGCCGTCCGCGATCCGCCGCACGGCCGCCGCCGGGTCGGGCACGCTCCCCTCGGCACGAGTCGCCACCGTGCTGATTCCCGCCACCGCCAGACGCTCCTCGCCGACGCGCACGCGTAGCACCTCATCCCCCGGCCACGCGCCCTCCGTGCTCGGCGGCGCGTTGCTCCGTACCCACGGCAAACGCCGCACCGCCTCGATGTCGTGCAGGAAATCGGCCCCGAGATTGCGCTCGTCCACGCCGAGGTTGATCGCCGCGACGCCGGCGCGGTCGGCGGCCTCGGCCAGATAGGCGGCCTGGATCTGGCCGGCACGGCCGCCGGCGATGAAGCGGTTGCCGGCGTCCACCAGCACCGCCTCTCCCGGTTCCTGGCGCAACCGGCGCAGCAGCTCGGCGCGCCGCGCCGCGCCGCCGAGCTGTCCTTCGCTACACCCGCACGGCTCCAGGTAACCCTCGATATGGCCGGTAAACAACAGGCGGGGCGGCGGCCCGGCCGCACGCGATCCGCGTAGGGCGACGCACGCGACCGCCGTGACCAGCAGCGCCAGGCACAGCGATCCCACGCGTCGCATCGGTCGTCTCGTCGCCGGGACGGTCACGGCTGGAGATTATCCGGCGGCCGGCTGCTTGGGCACCTGTACGTCGGCGCGGATGCGAATCCTCACCACGGGCACGCGCGGGTGATCGGTGCGGATCTCGGCAAGGTTGGCGAAGGTGGGCTTGTCGGTGTTGCTGGTGAACTCGACGGTCACCTTGGTGGCGGTACCGGGTGCCAGTCTGGCATCCCCAACGCTCACCTTGAACAGGGGATCCTTGGCCGGGACCACTTGCAGGTTGATCTCCTGGTCGGAGTAGTTGGTGAGGGTCATCTCGCGCGTGACCACCCGGCCCGGCTCGACGCTGCCGAAGTTGCAGATGCTCGGCGAGATGGCGACGATCTCGCGTACGGTGCCGGCCAGCTTCAGGACGTACTGCGGACTCGCGTCGGCGTTGGTAAACAGGGTGATGCCCTTCTCCTGTCGTCCACGCCTGCGGCTGGAGTCGAAGGTCACGTTCATCTCCCCGCTCGCACCCGGGGCGATTTCGCGTGGATAATCGCGTGCCACGGTGCAGCCACAGGTGGTCTTCACCTTGTGGATCTCCAGCGTAGCGTCGCCGCGGTTGGTGAGGCGGAAGGTATGTTCGACCTTGTCGCCCTGCAGGACGGTGCCGAAGTCAAACGACGGCTCCTTCACCGTCAGAAGGGGCCCCGCCCACGCCCGCCCGGCGCTCAGCGCGACGACGAGAATCATAAGCGGGATGAGAGCAACCTTTCTCATGACCGTACTCCGGAAAAGATTCGCAAAGAGTGCGCCCTCTGGCCGCGCGAGCGAGTACCTGGGGAGCTAGTGTAGCGCAGGTTACACCCGCGCCCCGCGGGCGAGGAAGCGATCTCGGCCGCGTCACTCGACAGCCCCGAAACGGCGACGGAAGTAGTACGCCACCCAGCCCATGGTCGCCTCAATCTCTCCCAGCAGCCCTTCCGGGCTGCGCTGCACCCGCCGGCACATCACCTCGAACGCCGGCGTATCGGCGGCGGGCACCACCAGATCCTTGGAGTGACCGCGCTCCACTCGCAGGGCGTCGACGAGCCGTCGCAACAGGCCGTATGCGGCACGCAGCCCCTCGGCCTCCGGGCGCGGCAGCAGTGCGGCGCGCTCGAGCGCCATCAGGGCGGAGAGGGTGCTGGGATGGCGCACCTCGGGGTGGCGATGACCATGCTCCAGGAGGAGGTACTGTACCGCGTACTCCACCTCGACGAGTCCGCCGGGGCCGTACTTGAGGTGGATCTTGCCGGGCGTGGTGAATTCCCTGATCTGCCGCCGGCGTAGCTCCAGGGAGGCGCTACGGTCAAAGGGTTCCGGGCCGTAGGTGAACCGGTCCCGGGTCATTTCCACCGCGTGGATGAGTTCCGGGTCACCGCAGCATGCGCGCAACCGCGTGAGGGCCTGGCGTTCGAACGGTGCGGCGCCGCCATCCGCTCGATAGTAGCGCTGGAACGCGGACAGGGAGGACGCGAGGGGGCCATCCTTGCCGTACGGCCGCAGGCGCAGGTCGAGCTCGAATATCCCCTCCCGGCGCGCCGGGATGTTGTGCTTGAAGGCGCGCACCACCCGCTCAAAGAACTCCCCGGCGGACCATTGCCGTTCGCCGCCGGTCGCACCGTCACCGCCGTAGACGAACATCAGCTCCAGGTCCGAGGCGATGCCCAGCTCGCGACCTCCGAACTTCCCCAGGCCGAAGATCGCCCACGGCACCGGCCGTCCGGTCCCGTCGAGCGGCGGCCCGGTGGATTGTGCGACCTCCTCCAGGGCCAGCAGCCAGGCGCTCTCCACTACGGTCTCGGCGAGGAAGGTCAGACTTTCACCGAAGGCCTCGAACGGATGGTCCGGACGCAGAAGGTGCTCGCAATCGATACGGAACAGCTCCGCGTCGCGCCAGGCGACGAGCGCTGCGCGTCGCTCCTCCAGGCTGCCGCCGGCGGGCACCGGCTGCGGGGGGGGAGCACCGCCGCCGGCCACGGCCTCCAGGACCGGCAGGAGATGGGTCGGGGCGAGGCGCAGGAAGTCATCGAAGAGGTGCGACCCGGAGCCGAGCACCGTGGCAAGCGCCGCCAGGAGCGGTTCGGTGGCGAGCCCCTGGAAGTGGCTGGCGCCGTTCGTCTCGCGCCCCAGGCGGTCGAGGAGGGCGTCGAACTGGGTGAGAGCGAGTGCCGGGTCCGCCGCCTGGCTGAGGAACTGGGTGAAGGCCTTGATCAGTACCACCACGACCTCCAGCTCGTGCAGGGCCGCGGCGGTGATGATCTTGCGACCGTGACGATCCGCGAGGTGAAAGCGATCGATCACCCGGTGGCCGTCGGTGCGGATGCGGATCTCTTGGATGTCGATGCCGCGCATCGCCAGCCCCTGAGAGAGGGCGTAGAGGAAGCCAGGTGTGTCCTCGCTCCACAGGTTGACCACCGAGCGGGTCGGATCACTGCGGTTGTCCACCTCCATGTCCACGGGATAGAGGCGGGGCTCCTGGCCGGCGGCGCGGGATTGGATGAACCGCACCCATCGCTCATTGAGCTCGCTACGCACCGCCGCCGCATCCCCGCGCAGCCAGCGGGTCGCAAGGTCCACCAGGCGGTCGGCGATCTCTGCGCGCTGCGTCCCATCGAGGCGCCGGCCATCTGTAGGGGTGACCGTCAGGTAGTCGATCGCCCGTGGCGCCGCCTCTGCGCCCCAGTACCGGCCGGCGGCGACCGTGAACAGGAGCCCGTCCTGGATGTCGAGCCCGGCGCCGGCAAGGACCCCGGTGCACACGGCAACCAGGCCGGTACGGTCCTCGGCGGACAGGCGTAGCTGGTAGCGACCGAAACCGAGGTCGACCAGGTGTGCCACCACCGGCTCTTCCGCGGAGACGTGGCGGTGGAGTGCCAGCCCATCGGCAATCGCGGCGCCGCCGAGCTGGTCGAGCCCCTCCAGGGGCCACTGGGCGAAGATTCGCCGCGCCGTCTCCTCGTCGAGAAAGGTCAGGCGGGCGGTGAACTCGCGCACCAGTCGCTCGCGGAGCTCCTGTGCCTCGCGGCTCTCCTCTGCCTCGAACAAAGACTGGAAGAGCAGGTGGACGCGGTCGCGGACCCCTGCGATGGCGTCGTCGAAGGAGTCGACGTCGGCGAATCCCAGGCTCAGCGCGATGCGAGTGCGATCGCCGCGTCCCGGCGGCAGCAGGTGGGTTTGGCGGTCCTCGATCATCTGCAGACGGTGTTCGATGCGCCGCAGGAATCGGTAATCGTCGCGCTGTGAGTCACGCAGGTTGCGGTCGATGAGCCCCGCGGCGAGGAGCCGGTCGAGGAGGGCCAGGGTATTCGCCTCGCGCAGATCCGGATTGCGGCCGGCGTGGAGAAGCTGGATGGTCTGGGCGAAGAACTCGACCTCCCGGATACCGCCGGTACCGAGCTTGACGTGGAAGCCGGGCTGCCTCCTCCGGGAGAGCTGGTCGGTGATCTGACGCTTCACGGCACGCACCGACTCCACGAGGGTCGGGTCGATGGCGCGCGGGTAGACAAACGGCGCCACCGCCGTCGAGAACGCCTCCACGACCTCCGGGTCACCCGCGCAGTGGCGGGCGCGCAGCAACATCATGCGTTCCCACCCCTGGCCCATCGCCTCGTAGAAATTGGCGCACCCCTGGGGAGTGAAGGCCAGCGGACCCGCATCGCCGTCCGGCCGCAGGCGGAGATCGACCCGGAACAGACGCCCGTTCTCGGTCTTATGGTCGATCAGGCGGGTGACGAGACGCGCCGCCCGCACCGCCCATTCGTGGCGCGACACGATTCCGAGTCGGCCGCCGCTGGTCTCCCCGTCACTCGCGTAGAGGTAAATCAGATCGATGTCCGAGGAGAAGTTCAGCTCCCCGGACATCGATCTGATTTACCTCTACGCGAGTGACGG
>JASFUG010000245.1:0-5109 GCA_050050395.1 Nitrospirota bacterium | reverse complement strand
GCCCGGTTCCATCCCGCGTGGTTCTCTGTGTCCTCTGTGCCTCTGTGGTGAAATCACTCGTAATCGGCTGTCACTCTGACCGTTCCCGCGCACGGAAAAAAATGGTAGACACCCTGCCCGCGTCGTCACTGGTCCCGTGGAGAACCGATGTCCAAGTTGCCCCTAGCCCCCCGCACCGCTTCCGAGTCGCTCATCGCGCGATCCGAGCGGGCGCTGATGAGCACGTATGCCCGGGTGCCCGTGGCCTTCGCCGCCGGCGAGGGGTGCCGCCTGATTGACGTGGAGGGACGCGCCTATCTCGACCTCACCGCCGGCTTCGGCGTGTGCTGTCTCGGCCACGGCCATCCTCGCCTGGTGAGCGCGCTCCAGCGCCAGGCCGCACGACTCATCCAGGTTTCCAACCTCTTCTACACCGAGCCGATGGTGACGGTGGCCGAGCGGCTGGTGGACCACTCGTTCGGTGACCGGGTCTTCCTGTGCAACTCCGGCGCGGAGGCGAACGAGGGGGCGATCAAGCTGGCGCGCAAGCGGAGCCACGACGACCACGGTCCCGGGCGCTACCGGGTCCTGGCCTTCACCCCCAGCTTTCACGGCCGGACCCTGGCAACGCTCTCCGCCACCGGTCAGACCAAGATCCAGCACGGCTTCGAGCCGCTGGTGGACGGTTTCGACCACGTGCCGTATGGCGACCTTGCGGCAACGGAGGCGGCCCTCGGCGAGGCCCATTGCGCGATCCTCGTGGAGCCGATCCTCGGCGAGGCCGGCGTGGTCGTGCCGCCTGCCGGCTTCCTCGCCGGTCTACGACGGCTCGCCGATACCCACGACCTCACCCTGATCTTTGACTGCATCCAGACCGGCATGGGGCGCACCGGGAAGCTCTTCGCCTTCGAGCACGAGGGCGTGACCCCGGACGTGATGACCCTCGCCAAGGGACTCGGCGGCGGCCCTCCCATCGGCGCGGTCGTGGCCACCGAGACGGTGGCGGCCCACTTCACTCCCGGCTCCCACGGCTCGACCTTCGCCGCGAATCCCCTGGTGTGCTCCGCGGCGGCCGTGGTCCTGGACGAGCTCGTCGATGGTGGAATCATCGACGAAGCGGCGGAGAACGGGGCGTACTTCCGGTCCGGGCTCGAGTCCCTGGCGGCAGGTCATCCCGGGATCCGCGAGGTGCGCGGCCGCGGGCTGATGCTCGGCCTGCTGTTCGACAAGCCGGCGGCACCGGTGCTGGAGGGCCTGCGCGAGCAAGGGGTGATCGCCCTACCGGCCGGCCCCGATGTGGTGCGTATGCTTCCGCCCCTGATCATCTCCCGGGCGGAGGTCGACGAGGCCCTGGCCGCGCTGGACAAGGTACTAGCTGGGTGAGCCGTCAGCTTTCAGCTCTCAGCGATCAGCGACTGGTCCACTGCCATCGATGGTGGAACGGACAAGACACGTAGACCGTATGGAGCCGGACGCTCCATACGGACTGATGGAGGGCGAGGAGCCCTCCATCCACGGGGGGTGAAGCCGTCCGGACATGTGCCGGGCGGGGAGGGGGCGCGCGTGGCATCCCCCTCCATATCAGGGTGGGCTTTCCCCGCCATGCCGGGCGGAGCCCGGCCTACCTCTGCGACCGACGCCCGAGCCGCACCCCGCCGTGGTTTCCGGTCGCCGAGGAGCGTGCTCCGCAGGCGGGTGGTTCCCTGAAATCCTCGGTTCTGCCATTCTTTACGCTTCCCCGCCGCACTCCAGGCTGACCGCTGAACGCCGATGGCTCAACCGAAACGCGACTTCCTCACCCTCTCCGACTGGCCCCGGGACGAGCTGAGCGCCCTCCTCGACATGGCGGGGCGGCTCAAGGGGCAGCTCGCCACCGGCACGCCCCACACCCATCTCGCGGGCAAGACCCTGGGGATGATCTTCGAGAAGGCGTCCACACGGACGCGGGTCTCGTTCGAGGTGGGGATGTACCAGCTCGGCGGCCACGCCCTGCACCTCTCCGGCCGCGACCTGCAGCTCGGACGCGGCGAGACCCTGGAGGACACGGCCGCGGTGCTCTCCCGCTACATCGACGGCATCGTTATCCGTACCTTCGGCCACGACAAGCTTGAGGCCCTGGCGCGGGCGGCCACGGTGCCGGTGATCAACGGCCTCACCGACGAGTTTCACCCGTGCCAGGTACTCACCGACCTGTTTACCCTGAAGGAGCGCTTCAAGACCCTGCGCGGCCTGCCGGTCGCCTACGTGGGGGACGGCAACAACATGTGCCACTCGTGGCTGATCGGCGCCGCGGCGTTCGGGGTCGACTTCCGCGTCGCGACGCCCGCGGGTTATGCGCCGAACCCGCGCATCGTCGAGCATGCGGAGGCCCTCGCCGCCACCAGCGGCGCGCGGATCACGGTCGGCGACGATCCGGTGGCCGCCGTCTCGGGAGCCCTCGCGGTGCACACCGATACCTGGGTCTCGATGGGCGACGAGGGCAGCGAGTCCCAGCGCTACGCCGCGTTCCAGGCGTTCCGCGTCGACCAGGCATTGATGGCCGACGCCGATTCCAAGGCAGTATTCATGCATTGTCTGCCGGCGCACCGCGGGGATGAGGTGACCGCCTCGGTCCTCGACGGCCCCCAGTCGATCATTTTCGAGCAAGCCGAGAACCGCCTCCACGTTCAGAAGGCGATCCTGGTGCGGCTGCTGGAAGCCTCCAGATCGACGTAGGGGCGGGGATTACCCCCGGCCGTGTACGGGAAAAACAGGATGTGCTGAAAGAACCCCGGGAGGGGATAAACCCCTCCCCTACGGTCCAGGGACCATAGATCCATGCCCAATCCCAAAAAAGTCGTCCTCGCCTACTCCGGAGGGCTCGACACCTCCGTCATCGTCACGTGGCTCATCGAGACCTACGGCTGTGAGGTGGTGTGCTTCACCGCCGACATCGGCCAAGGGGAGGACCTCTCCGGGGTTCGCAAGAAGGCGCTGGACACCGGCGCCAGCGAGGCGTTCGTCGAGGATCTGCGCGAGGAGTTCGTGCGCGACTTCGTGATGCCGATGCTTCGCGCCGGCGCGATCTACGAGGGCACCTACCTCCTCGGCACCTCCATCGCGCGCCCCTTGATCGCCAAGCGCATGGTGGAGATCGCCCGCCAGACCGGCGCCGATGCCGTGGCCCACGGTGCCACCGGCAAGGGCAACGACCAGGTGCGCTTCGAGCTCACGGCGTATGCCCTCCAGCCGGACATCAAGGTAGTCGCACCGTGGCGGGTGTGGGACCTCAAATCCCGCGAGGCCCTCATCGCCTACGCCCAGAAACACGGCATCCCGGTGCCGGTGACGCGGCGCAAGCCGTGGTCCAGCGACGGCAACCTCCTGCACCTCTCCTTCGAAGGAGGGATCCTGGAGGACCCGTGGGCAGCGCCGGAGGCGGAGATGTTCGAGCGCACCGTCAGCCCCCAGGAGGCGCCCGACGCGGTCACCGAGATCACGATCGGCTTCGCCGCCGGGAACCCGGTCTCGATCGACGGCGAGGAGCTGTCCCCCGCGAGCCTGCTGGCGCGCCTCAACGAGCTGGGCGGCGCCAACGGCGTCGGCCGCGCCGATGTGGTGGAGAACCGCTACGTCGGCATGAAGTCCCGCGGCGTCTACGAAACCCCGGGGGGCACCATCTGGCACGCGGCCCACCGGGCGATGGAGTCCCTCACCGTCGACCGGGAGGCCCTCCACCTCCTGGACGACCTGATGCCGCGCTACGCCCGCCTGGTCTACAACGGCTACTGGTTCGCCCCGGAGCGCGAGGCGTTGCAGACCCTGGTGGATCGGGTGCAGGAGGCAGTGACCGGCGAGGTGCGGTTGCAGCTCTACAAGGGCAACGTCAACGTGGTGGGGCGCCGCTCCCCCCGCTCCCTCTACTCCACCGCCCACGCCACCTTCGAGGCCGACACCGTCTACGACCAGGGCGACGCCGAGGGGTTCATCAAGCTCAACGCCCTGCGCCTGCGTATCCGCGCCGCAATCGAGAAGGGAGAATCGTAGGGCGGATTTCAACTCGCCACATGCGAGCGCTCGGCGAGCAGTGGTTGGCCGATTGAAATCGGCCCTAGTCGGAACACCCAATGGCAGATGGCTCACCAAAAAAACCCTGGGGTGGCCGGTTCGCCGAGCCGACGGACAAGTTCGTCGAGCACTGGTCGGCATCGATCGCCTTCGAGCAGCGGCTGGCACCCCACGACATCGCCGGCTCCATCGCTCATGCGCACATGCTCGGCCGCCAGGGGATCGTGCCCCAGGAGGAGGTCGAGCGGATCGTCACGGCGCTGGAGGAGATCCGCGGCGAGATCGAGGCCGGGACCTTCACCTTCTCCGAGGCCCTGGAAGACGTCCACATGAACGTCGAGGCGCGGCTCATCGAGAAGGTCGGGGCGATCGGCGGCAAGCTGCACACGGCGCGGTCGCGCAACGACCAGGTGGCAACCGACGTGCGCCTCTATCTGCGCGAGGAGGTGGTGGCGATCTCCAAGCAGATCGTCGCCCTGCAGAAGGTCCTGGTGGACCAGGCGGCGGCCCACCTCGACGTCCTCTTCCCGGGCTTCACCCACCTGCAGACCGCCCAGCCGGTGCTGTTCGCCCACCACCTCATGGCGTACTACGAGATGCTGGAGCGCGACCAGGCACGGCTGGCCGACGGCTACAAGCGGGTCAACCAGCTCCCCCTGGGTGCCGGCGCCCTGGCCGGCACCACCTTCCCCATCGACCGCCTCTCGGTGGCGCGGGAGCTGGGCTTCGAGGGTGTGTGCCGCAACTCCCTGGATGCGGTGAGCGACCGCGACTTCGCCATCGAGCTCACCGCCGCCGCGAGCCTCATCATGGTCCACCTGTCGCGCTTCGCCGAGGAGCTGGTGCTGTGGTCGTCGCCACCGTTCTCCCTGGTGCGCCTCCCGGAGGGGTACTGCACCGGGTCGTCGATCATGCCCCAGAAGCGCAACCCGGACGTGCCGGAGCTGATCCGCGGCAAGTCCGGCCGGGTGTTCGGCGACCTCACGGCCCTGCTGACCCTGATGAAGGGGCTGCCGCTGGCGTACAACAAGGACATGCAGGAGGACAAGGAGCCCCTGTTCGACGCGGTGGACACGGTGAAGG
>JASFUG010000244.1:0-5134 GCA_050050395.1 Nitrospirota bacterium | reverse complement strand
GGCCGCGGCGTAGTTGGCCTGCCCGACCCGTCCACGGACGCCGGCGATCGATGAGATCAAGAGGATGTGGCCGTCACCCCGTGCCGCCATCCTTTGACCGGCCTCGCGGGTCACGAGCCATGCGCTCTTCAGGTTACTGTCGACGACGTCGTCCCACGCTTCCTCGTCCAGACGCGACAGCCGGTGATCATCGATCGTGCCGGCTGCGTGGACCACGACGGCCAGCGCTCGATCGAGCCGATCGATCGCGGCGAATAGGGATGTCGCACCCTTTTCGCGGCGTAAGTCCGCACCGATGGCCCAGGCCGTTCCGTCCGCCGAGTCGACCTCATCGACCACCGCCATCGCCGCATCACGTTGCCGGTGGTAGTGAACGACCACCGCATGGCCATTCGCTGCAAGCCTGTGGGCGACCGCTCCGCCGATCCCGCCCGACCCGCCGGTTACGAGCGCAATCACTGGCGGTCGTCATAGCTGGCGCGATGCATCGCGCGCGGCACGGAGTGACGCTCGCCACTCGGGGCGAGCCGTACCCCTAGTCGTTGAGCATGAAGGCCCAGCCGCCCTTCTCGTCGGCGTACTCTCCGGTGGAGTCCCGTTGGTGCCACTCCTGGGTCTCGATGTCGCGGCCCTGCCACAGGTTGGCCTGCATCCTCGCCGGGTCGGCGTTCCAGTCCGCAAGATCGCGGAAAAAGAACGTCCCCAGATAGCTGAAGCTCATGACCATGAAGCATGCGTACAACAGCACCATCCACCAGGGTACGTTGTTGCCGACGTAGGTGATGTTGTCCTTCGTATGTTCCTCTCGCATTGCTCTCTCCCAGGCGAGGATCAGTCGTGGTAGGTCAATGTGCCCGTACGATCGCGCTCGGCGTCATACTCTGCTTCTCGCTCCAGCATCCGGTACTTCGGCGCTTCTACATCCTTGTAGTGGCCCTGCATGTATGACCAGACGAAGAGACACAGGTAGCCGATGCCAACGGTGAAGTAGGTGGTGACCGGAACCAGGGCGAAACCTTGCACCTCGTCGTTGAGCATCGTGCGGATGAACTGGGAAAGCTTATACGTGAACCCCAGTCCCGCAAAGACGATGACCAGGAAAGCGAACCAGCTGATGAATGGATTACGCCGGCGCACGGTGGGCTCCATCAGGCACCTCCATCGGCGGCATCGAGGTTGTACAGCGTCGCCGGATAGCTCGTCACCCAACTGCCGAGCCATTGCACATAGGCAATCATGGCAATCCCACGTTCATTTAGCGTCGCCGTGTCCGGATCATCGGGATTGTCGAAGAACCACGGATAGCGCGGCATCACCGACGTGGGCACCACATCCTGAGGGTTCCAGAAGTGTGCGACATGCCAGTCATTGGTATGGACGCCGTGTTCCCGGATCAGGTCCGGCCCGACGCGGCGTGTCCCGAACAGGTGCGGGAACTGGAGATCGTTCTGGTATTCGCCGGCCTGCGAGACCGGACCGAAGCGAATTACCTCGTTCGACACCGGCCGGACGAACTGCGAGTGGCAGTGCCAGCACGCCTCGGCGATGTATGTATCGCGCCCCAGGCGTAGGGCCTTCTGATACGAGGCCGGCGTGACCCCAGCCGGGTAATACTTCTTAAACGATTCGGGAAACATCTCCGCAAGCTGTGCGAACTCCGGACGTACCTCCTCGCTCACCACTTCCAGCTTGGTGTGCGGGATGTCCCGCAGATGGGCGACGGGCAGCCACGCCATGACCCACACCGAAAACGCAAAGAAGACCACACCCGCGACGAGGAAGACCGTTGAGAACCGTTCCATTGCTGTCTCCTCCCTACGCGGGCTGGGTCGCGGGACGATAGGCCGGCTGTGCGCCGCGCGCGGTCATCCACATGTTGAAGGCAAACAAGAACTGTGCGAACACGATCGCGGTCCCGGCGACGGCGCGCACCGCCCAGTATGGGACCGAGGCAATCAAGGACTCTTCCCATAGGGCCAGGGACTGCCAGAGGAATCCCTGGATCAATCCGGCGATGGTCAGGTCCCAGAACATCACAAACAGGCCGATTGCACTGAGCCAGAAGTGCCAGTGGTTGAGGCGCTCGCTATACCAGGCGTTGCCGGTCAACTTGGGCCACAGATGGAGGATGATCCCCAGGGACCAGAAGCCGAAGACACCGAACATGACCAGATGGGAATGACCGACCACCCAGTCGGTGAAGTGGATGATCTTCTGCACGGTCAGGGTCGTATGGACCGCGCACTGGAGACACGTGGTGAAGTAGAAGATCATGCCGGTGTAGAACCAACGAATCGGCAGGTTGTCGCGCAGGTACTGTCCGGAGCCGATCAAGGTGGCGAAGAAGTTCACCACCACCGTGGTCACGACCACCTCCACCGCGATGGTGGAGATCACCGCGCCGTACTGCGCGTACATCGGGATCGGTGACCAGAGGAAGTGGTGCACGCCATTCAGGGGGTAGAAGAACGCCAGCGCCCAGAAGCCGATCAGGGAGAGGCCGTGCGACCAGATGGGCTTTTCGATGATGAGGGGCACGAAGTAGTACATCAGTCCCCAGCCCACGGGGGTGACGAACAGCCCCACCAGATCGTGAATGTACAGGCCGGTGATGGCCGCGCCCGCGGACCCCGGCACGAAGTACTCGGGGAAGAAATTTCCCATCACGTAGGTGAGCGCCGTCCAGATGAAGGCCGCGGAGAAATACCACAGCGTCACGTACATCGACTTCTCACGCGCCTTCAGGATCGGGGTGTACATGTGGATGGAGACCAGCAGGAAGGCCACCACCACCAACAGATCGATCGGTACCCAGTTCATGTCCGCCAGGTTGAAGCTGTGCGGTCGGAAGCCGGTCGGCGTCTCGCCCCACTCGGTGGCCTGGGCGTGGCCGGTGAGGATCCCCACCATGGTTAGCACCAGGATCGCCTGCCATACCCAGAAGAGCAGCCATGTCATCCGCCCGAACAGGAGTGGCCGGCCGGTGAGGCGGGGGATCGCCCACGACATCGCCCCCAGAAAGACATTCGTCAGGAAGCCATAGGCCACCATGTTGGTGTGCACCATGCGCACCCGCCCCGGCGACAGCCACTCGATGTTCGGGAAGGGATAGTGCTGTAAGAATTGCAGGGAGAACAGGAATCCCCCTGTCAGTGAGACCAGAAAAAACAACATACCCGCGGCGAAGAAGGCCTTGACGATACCTTCATCCACCAGGGGGCGCTCCAGGGCGTGGGCTGCCATGTCTCCTCCTCCTCCAGCTCTCAAATACCGGACGTGATGTTGCGCTACCCGCTATCGTTGGCCGCGTAGCGACATGATGTACGACACCAGGTGCCAGCGGTCGTCGTCGTTGGGCAAGGAATCAAAATAGCTAGGCATCGGTGTGCCATCGAGACCGGTGGAAAAGGTACGGTAGATGTCCTTCAGACCCGGACCGCCCTTCATGACGCCGCTGGTGAAGTCGAACGGCACGATACGGCGACCCTCGTCGTCCTTCAGGTCGGCTGAGGATGGCCCGTCACCACGGCCGCTCTCGCCGTGGCAGTTCGCACACTTCATCAACCCGTAGAGCTCCTTGCCACGGGCGATCGACTCCGTTGTGCCGACGAACTCTGGGGGCTCGGGGATGTAGATGGGATTGTCGTATTCGTAGGGATCCTGCCAGCGGTCGGAGAAGGTCTTCAGGTACTGAATCACCGCCACCTTGTCTGTCTCCGGCATCAGGACCCAGGCCGGCATCGAGCTCCGGAATACCCCCCGGCTGATGGTGCGGTGCAGATCCTCGTCCGTCGGCAGCGCGCCGCTGGGTGTTGTACGGAACTTGAACGCAGCCCGCTGAAAATTTCTCGGCTTCGGGTCCAGCCACCGGGCCGCCGGCCCGGCACCGCTGCCGTCGACACCATGACAACCGGCACAGTAGAGCTCGTAGACGACCTTGCCGCGCTGCACGAGCGCGCGCTGGTCGAGCGCGGCCGCCAGTTTGGACGGATCCCTCTCCTGTGCGGTGGCGACGACTGCCGACAGGAGCCCCGCGAGCGCAGCTATACACATCAAACGATCGATGGCCATACAACTCCTCCTCCGCGTAATGCGAAACGCCGGACCTTCAAGCGGTTGCGCCGCGATTCGCCGCGCCACGGGACGTTCTGCCCCGGTTGCCGAACTCCGTGTCCGTTCGTCCCATGACCTAGCGGCGGCGGATAATGCCAACCGAGCCATGCCGTTGCAAGAGGCGCTCGGTCACGAACCCGCCCCGCATGTGACTGCCCGGGCGATGGGCACCGGCCCCGCGGGTGTCACCGAGGAGCGAAAAACCGGCACGCGATCGAGACCGGGCGCCCCTTCATTTAGGCGACACACCGTAGCCAGGCGCGGGACAAACCGCCCCTCCCCTGGACGGCCGATTCGATCAGCAAACGACCAAGACCTGCCCGAGACCGCGTCGACAAAAGTGCCACCGTTGCTGCTCCTTCGCGGCGGAAGTCACCTCAAAAAAAGGGGAATTCACTCGCAGGCAACACGCGCCAACTAACCCTTGACGAGTCCCGACCATTTTCTGGATCCTATTTCGGTTGCATTTTTTCGCTTTGCAACCCGGGAGGAGGACCGGATGGGTGCCGAGCAGGCCGAAGACATAAAGCAACGAATACGCACCGCCATAGGTGGGGCGGTCGTGTTGCTCATGTGGGCCGGCGTGAGCACTCTCCACCTGATCGCCGGTCTCGGCCGATCACTGATGGCGGTGCTGGGCCTCGCAGCCGGCTATACCACGTCGTCCCCCGACTCCACTGCGCGTCCCACTCTGGAAGCGCGAGACTTCCACATCCGGCTCCGAATACAAGGGCCCTCCCCACCCTGAGGCTGGCGCCTCAGCACTTCCAGTCATTTCACTCGCCCATCGTGGGTAGGCAGCCAGCATTTCTCGGTGATGCTGGCTTCGGAATACAGACACATCGTTAACCATCTCCTTAGCCAAGAGCGTAAACATGTCTGAAGCACATCACGAAGAGCTGCCCTTCTGGCGTAAGTACATCTTCTCCGTCGATCACAAGGTGATCGGCATCCAGTACGGGCTCACCGGAATGCTGTTCCTGCTTTTCGGTTTCGCCCTGATGATGCTGATGCGCTGGCA
>JASFUG010000243.1:0-5185 GCA_050050395.1 Nitrospirota bacterium | reverse complement strand
CACTGGAGGCGATCCCGCGGCGCACCCGGGCAGAGATCACAATGCTTCACGGGCCGGGCAGCGGCGTTCGGAGTTGCGAGAAGGGACGGGCGCGGGGCGAGGCGGGAATTGCGGGGCCGTCAAAGAGCGATGCCTGCGGAGCGGGGCCTAACTGCGGGAAATATGCCGGTACGTGGTGGTCAACCGGGTGTGTCCGAGCATGGGCACCTCGGGTTGCCGCAGCGATGGCACGACACCGGCCAGGCGGCGGGTCGTAGGCGGTTCGACACCCGCTGTCGTGCGCGAACCGGCCAGGGGCTACGGCCAATCTCCCGCGCTCGCGACGAAATTTTGTGAGGATGCCGGCGGGTCCCACCGCCCCGTGTCCGCGCGGATCTTGTTCGTCGACCGGGCGTACGCCGGTCCACGGACACAGATCCTGGGCGCTTTCCGAAGGTGAAGCGGAAGTATCCCCTCGCCTGATCACCTTGGGGGCGAGGTGCTCTCTCCTTGATGATCGCGTGTGGGTGTCATGCCTGCGCGCTCGCGCCCCTTGTCACGAAACGCTCATCCGCGTCGGTGGGGGAGTCCTCGGGCGCGCTCGCCGTGTCAGGGGGGCGTCCTGTCTGAGCCGGCGGGTCAGACGCCACGCGGTCGACCACGTGCGGAATTGCTATCCTTTGCCTACGCAGGACGTGCTCCATGAGCAAGCGTCGTGAGTCCATCTTCGATCTTGCCGGTGCGGTCGAGGAGTGCATCTCCGGGGAGGGCCACGACTCGGGGAATCGCGTGGGCACGACGTTCGTCATCGGCGAATCCGAACGGGTGCTCGGTTTCTCCCGCCAGATGGTGCTCAACCCGTTCATGGGCTACTCGGACGAGGAGCGAAACATCCTGGACCCGGCCCTGGAGGCGACGGTCAAGGAGTTCGCGGCGATCGACGGCGCCTTCGTGACCCATGGCGACGGGCAGATCGAGGCGGCGGGCGTCTATCTGAAACCCGGCGTTGCCGGGGAGATCCTGCCCCGCGGACTGGGCACCCGCCACGAGTCGGCGGCGGGGATCACCGCGACCACCGATGCGGTGGCGATCACGGTGAGCGAGTCCACCGGGACGGTGACAGTGTTTCGTGGCGGCAAGATCCTCATCGAGCTCGAACGGCCACGACCGATCGGCCCGGTCGGCATCCCGCAGCCGAAGCGCCACGCGTGGCGGAAAGCTGGGAGTTCGCTGAGGATCGCGGTACGATCCCGTCGGGCAGTGGTGGTGTTTTCTGGATGGCCTGTCAGCAACCCGAGAACCCGACGTAGGGGGAAATCATCATGTCCGTCGACACCGCGGTCCTGAGCCTCGGCAATCCTGTGTTCCGAACCTATCTGTTGGCGGCCAGCCTGATGGTCCTGAAGCTGATGCTTCAACCCTGGATGACGGTCGCGCGGATGATGAAGGTCAAAGGCGGATTTCGCAGTCCCGAGGATGCCAAGAGGAGTCCGTTCAACCCCGAGCCCGACCCGAAGCAACTCGAGGCCAATGAGTACGTGGAGCGCTCGCGGCGGATCAATCTGAACGACCTCGAGAGCATCCCCGGCTTTCTCGCCGCGGGCTTCCTGCTGGTGCTCGTCCAGCCGCCGCTGCTCCTGGCCCAGGTATTGATCTGGGCCTACGTCGCCTCCCGCGCGGCCCACTTCCTCGCCTACGTCACCGCCCAGTTGCACGATATCCGCGCGTTCTGCTGGACATGGGGCTCGCTGTCCGTGATCACCATGGCCGCCTATACGCTGATGAAAGCGCTCTGATCACTTGGCACCGTCGCACCTCTTGCTCTCCGTGGCGGCCGCCTCGATCGTCTACGCGTTCTTCTGCCAGGTTCGCCTGGCTCGCAAGGCGAGCGATCTCGGGAAGTGGGTCCGGAGGGAGCGTCCCGACCTCTGGTCGCAGCTGAATTTCGTCGCTCGGAGCTGGAACGGCGGCCACCCGGGGCTGAAGCTGATATACAAAAGGAAGGTCGTCGCTCACCCGCAATTCGATCGGCAATATGAGCGATTGCGGGCCCTGGAACGAAGGCTCCTCTGGGGTATCGGAATCGGCGCCGCGTGCATCGGTATGGTCGCGCTCGGGACTCGATTGTTGGGCTGGCATTGGTAGCGCCCAGGCACGCCCGTCTCAGCGTGGTGACTCCGTCTAGACATTTGCCGCGGGTGGACCATGCTCGCCGTCTTCGTTCTTGGTTCTTGTCGACTGGATCCGCACGGTGGCGGATCGATCGCACCGTTGACGGTGCGGTTCTATGGAAAGGGAGCTCACATGACCGCGTTGTTTCGCACGATCCTGCTGGTCCTCGTCTGTGCCGGAGCGACAGGGGTGGCCCTCGCCGCGGAGGGCGAGCAGGCGCCGACCGATGAGCAGCTCCAGGCACACATGGACGCCATGAGCCCGATGTTCGGGAAGATGGCCCAGAGCATGATGCAGGGGCGGTTTGCCGCCCTGGCCGCGCCGGAGACGACCAAGCAGCTCGCCCGGTTCGCGCGGAGCTACTACGACGCGCTGATCGCCGAGGGCTTCACCAAGGACCAGGCGCTGCAGATCGTCATCGCGGTCGGGATCCCCTCCGCGCAGTAGGCGGCGTGGATGGATCGTCGCCATGCGCCCGCGACGAGGCGGTGACGACGGCTCTGGCGTATCCTCCAGCGAGACAGCGCGAGGCGTGTGATGGCGACCGTGATGTTCACCCAGAACCTGCTCCGTCACGTGGAGAGCCCGGCGGCGCGGGCCGACGGTGGGACCGTGCGGGAGGTGCTGGAGGGCTACTTTGCGATCCACCCGCAGGTGCGCGGCTATGTGCTGGACGACCAGGGGGCCCTGCGCAAGCACGTGGCGATCTTCCGCAATCGCGACGCGATCCGCGACCGCACCGGACTGAGCGATCCCGTGCACGGAGACGACGATCTGTTCGTGGTGCAGCTCCTGTCCGGAGGTTGAGATGAGCGATCGTCTGCTGGTGGCGACGCGCAAGGGGCTGTTCCGGATCGAGCGGGACGGGGGCGGTCGCTGGCGCCTGGGCCCGGGCTGGTTCCTCGGGGACCGTGTGTCGATGGTGCTGCCCGAGCCTGGCGCCCGACGCCTCCATGCCGCCCTCGACCTGGGCCACTTCGGGGTCAAGGTGCAGCGTTCCGAGGATGGGGGCGAGACGTGGTCCGAGGCGGCGGTACCCGCGTTCCCACCGAAGCCCGAAGGGGTGGAGGACAAGGACCCGATGCGCGGGATCGAGATCCCGTGGAGCACCAAGATGATCTGGTCCCTGGAGGTGGGCGGACCCGACAAGCTCTGGTGCGGTGTCCTGCCCGGCGGCCTGTTCCACTCGAACGACGGCGGCGATTCCTGGGAGCTGGTCCGCGCCCTGTGGGACGATCCCCGCCGCCGGAAGTGGATGGGCGGCGGCTACGACTTCGCCGGCATCCACTCGATCCTCGTGGACCCACGCGACGCGCGGCACGTGACGGTCGCGGTCTCCGTGGGCGGCCTATGGACCACCCGGGACGGGGGGGACCGCTGGGAGCTGATCGGCTCCGGCCTGCGCAACGCCTACATGCCGCCGGGGATGGCGGGTGACCCGGTGTCGCAGGACCCGCATCGCGTGGTGTCCTGCGCAGCCGACCCGGATCGCCTGTGGATGCAGCACCACAACGGGATCTTCCGCAGTGACGATGGCGGGGAGAGCTGGCAGGAGCTCAGCGACGTTCCTCCGTCCGCCTTCGGCTTCGCGGTCGCGGTCCATCCCGCGGACCCGGACACCGCCTGGTTCATCCCGGCGGTGAAGGACGAGCAGCGCATCCCGGTGGATGCGCGCGTGGTAGTGACGCGCACCCGCGACGGTGGGCGGCACTTCGACGTCCTGGACCGGGGTCTACCCCGGGAGCCCGCCTACGACCTGGTCTATCGTCACGCCCTGGACATCAGCAGGGACGGGGAGCGGCTGGCGTTCGGCAGTACCACCGGATCGCTCTGGGTCAGCGACGACCAGGGCGAGACGTGGCAGGCGGTCAGCCACCACCTGCCGCCGATCGCCTGCGTGCGGTTCGAGGACTAAACGATGCGGTGACATGAACGGTGCAGGCCGTGGACCCAGCGGCATCGGCCATGGGTCGCGGTGACGAGGGGGTGAGACATGAAGATCGGGATCCTGGGATCGGGGGTGGTGGCGCAGGCGCTGGGCGGCGGTCTTCTCCGGCACAACCACGAGGTGGTGCTGGGCACGCGGACCGCGAGCAAGCTCGCTGAGTGGGCGACCCGGAACCCGATGGGGCGGGTGGGGAGCTTCGGTGAGGCGGCGCACTTCGCGGAGCTGGTGGTGCTCGCGGTGCGCGGGGCCGTGGCCGCCGAGGCACTGAGGCTGGCAGGAGCGGAGAACTTCGCGGGCAAGCCGGTGATGGACGCGACCAATCCCATCGCCGACGCGCCGCCGACCCACGGGGTGTTGCGGTTCTTCACCAGCCTCGATGAGTCGCTCATGGAACGGCTGCAGCACGAGTTTCCCGGTGCCCACTTCGTCAAGGCGTTCAACTCGGTGGGCAGCGCCTGCATGGTGAATCCGGAGTTCACGGGCGGCCGTCCGACCATGTTCATCTGCGGCAACGACGAGGCGGCGAAGGTAGCGGTGCGTGGGCTGGTCGAGGAGCTGGGCTGGGAGGTGGCGGACATGGGCCGCGCGGAGGCGGCCCGCGCCATCGAGCCCCTGTGCATGCTGTGGTGCATCCCCGGCCTGCTGCACAACGACTGGCGCCACGCGTTCAAGCTGCTTCAGTAGGCTGCGACATCGTGCGGGTTCGGGCCGACTGCTGCTGCGAGATCGCAGAGATAGAGTGCAACCATCGGGATGCGGGGTTGGGGATGGGGGGGGCCGCTGCGCGGCCAGCGAATGTTTCGTTTTTTCCCCCCCAAGCCTCATCCCCCAATCCCCATCCCGCGCCCTTCGAAGTGGTGGCCTCGAACGCGAACACCGATCGCTGCGGATTTCTCCCCTACGCCGTCGCGGCAGGCAAGGCGACGGTCATCGCCGTGCCGGCGCCGGGCCTGCTGCGGACGATGAGCATGCCGTGGGCGGCGGTGACCGCGGCGTACACCGAGGCGAGGCCGAGCCCCGTGCCGACCGCCGGGAACTTGGTGGTGAAGAAGGGGACGAAGAGCTGCGCCTGGGTCTGCTCGTCCA
>JASFUG010000242.1:0-5190 GCA_050050395.1 Nitrospirota bacterium | reverse complement strand
GCCCGTGGCAGGTTAGCGATCAGCGGCCGACCCCCGCCTCGTCGATGCGCGGGCCGGCAGCCGCCACCCACTCCGGTGTCTGGTCCTCGAATTGCTGGAAGTTGTCCTGGAAGAGCTGGGCCAGGTGGCGCGCCTGTAGATCGTAGGCCTCCTTGTCCTTCCAGGTGGCACGAGGGTCCAGCACCTCGGCCGGAACCCCTGCCGCCTTGGTCGGCACCTGAAAGCCGAAGATCGGGTCGGTCGTCATCTGAACATGGGCCAGGGTCCCGACCAGGGCCTGATTCACCAACGCGCGGGTATGCTCGATCCTCATGCGCTCGCCGACACCGTACGGGCCGCCGGTCCAACCCGTGTTCACGAGCCAGCAGTTAACGTGATGTCGTTCCAGCTTCTCCGCCAGGAGCTGCGCGTACACCGACGGGTGGCGCACCATGAACGGCGCGCCGAAGCAGGCGCTGAACGTGGCGCTCGGCTCGGTCACTCCCTTCTCGGTACCGGCGACCTTGGCGGTGTAGCCGCTGATGAAGTGGTACATCGCCTGCTCGGGGGTGAGCTTCGCGATCGGTGGCAGCACACCGAAGGCGTCGCAGGTCAACATCACCACGTTGCGGGGGTGACCCGCTGTGCCGCTGAGCAGGGAGTTCGGGATGTGGGAGATCGGGTACGAGGCACGCGTGTTCTCGGTGAGCGTGGCATCGTCCAGGTCCAGGCGCCGGCTTGCCGGGTTCAGGGCGACGTTCTCCAGGATGGTCCCGAACCGCCGGGTGCAGGCGTAGATCTCCGGCTCCGCCTGGGGCGAGAGGCGAATCACCTTGGCGTAGCACCCACCCTCGAAGTTGAAGATCCCGTCATCCGACCAGCCGTGCTCGTCGTCGCCGATGAGCAGCCTCTCGGGATCGGCGGACAGAGTGGTCTTGCCGGTCCCGGACAGGCCGAAGAAGATCGCCACGTCCGTGGGGTCCTCGGCCGAGACGTTGGCCGAACAGTGCATGGAGAGGACGTGCTGGCCGGGCAGGAGGTAGTTGAGGGCGGTGAAGATCGACTTCTTGATCTCCCCTGCATACGCGGTACCGCCGATCAGCACGAGCTTGCGTTTCAGGTTCAGCACCACGAAGGTGCCGCTGCGCGTGCCGTCCTCCGCCGGGTCGGCGTGGAAGTTCGGGCAGTGCAGGATGGTGAAGTCGGGCCGGAAGGCACGCATCACCTCCGGGTCCCGCGGCTGGCGGATGAACATGTTGCGGGCAAAGAGGCTGTGCCACGCGTACTCGGTGACCACCCGTACCGCCTGGCGGTAACGCGGATCGGCGCCGGCGTAGGCGTCCTGTACGAACACCGTCTTGCCGCGCAGATAGGCGGTCATCCGGCGCAGGAGGTTGGTGAACCTCTCCTCCGGGTACTTGACGTTCACCTTGCCCCACCAGATGTCCCCGGACGTGGCCGCCTCCTCCACGACGTACTTGTCGCGCGCCGCGCGGCCGGTGTACTGGCCCATGGAGACCACCAGTGGCCCGCGGTGGGCCATGTGGCCCTCGTAGCGGCGGATCGCCATCTCGTACAGCGCGGCGGTGGCGAGGTTCCAGTGGACCTCACCCAGTTGGGTCAGGCCGAGCTCTTCGAGGCCGTGGTCGGGGACCAGCTCGGCAAGCTCCATGTCCATGGGGTGCTCCTTCAGTCAGTGACAAGGTTGTGTGGCCTCAGGGGCGCGATGCCTCGCGCTGCAGCTCCGCCAGCAGATTGAGCGCCGAGAGAGGGGTAAGACGTTCTACCGCAACTCCCCGCAACCGTTCCACCACAGGATGGTCACAAGGCGGCGCGAAGAGATCGAGCTGGTCTGCGCTGGCCACGGCGGGGAGACCGGTGATCCGCAGGCGACCGCCGGCAGAGTGCTCGCCCGCCTCGAGGTTGGCCAGGATCGCGCCGGCCCGCGCCACCACCGCCTCCGGCAAGCCGGCCAGCCGTGCCACCTGGATGCCGTAGGAACGGTCCGCGCAGCCGGGCTCGATACGGTGCAGGAAGATCACCTCGCCGTTCCACTCGCGCACCGCCACGTTGTAGTTGACCACTCCGGGACAGGTCTCGGTGAGCTCGGTCATCTCGTGGTAGTGGGTGGCGAACAAGGTCAACGGGCCGGCGGCGAACCGGCCCAGGAGGGCCTCGGCGATCGCCCAGGCGATGGAGATACCGTCGAAGGTGGCTGTGCCGCGACCGATCTCATCCAGAAGGACAAGCGATCGTTCCGTAACATTGTGAAGAATATTTGCGGCTTCCTTCATCTCGACCATGAAGGTCGAGTCGCCCGAGGCGACGTTGTCGCTCGCCCCGACGCGGGTGAAGATGCGGTCGATGCCGCCGATGGTGGCGGCCTCCGCCGGGACGAAGCTCCCCATGTGGGCGAGCAGACAGATCAGGGCGACCTGTCGCATGTAGGTCGACTTCCCCGCCATGTTCGGGCCGGTGAGGAGCATCATGCGGCGCTCTTCCCCCTCCAGCCGGCAGTCGTTGGGAACGAACGCCTGGGCGGCGACCAGCGTCTCTACCACCGGGTGGCGGCCGCCGCGGATGTCGACCTCGATCCCATCGCTGAGCCGTGGCCGACAGTAGCCATTCAGGGCGGCAACCTCCGCGAGGCTTGCCAGGGTGTCGACCATGGCAACGCGCCGCGCCTGGGCCTGGATGCGCGCCACCTCCTCCACCACGGCGCCCCGCAGCTCCTGGAACAGCCCGTATTCCAGGGCGTGCAGACGCTCATCCGCGTGGAGGATGCGCTCCTCCAGCTCCTTCAGAGCCGGGGTGACGAAGCGCTCGGCATTGGCCAGGGTCTGCTTGCGGATGTAGTCCTCGGGCACCCGGTCGAAATTCGCACGTGACACCTCAATGTAGTACCCGAATACCTTGTTATATCTAACTTTAAGACTTGTTATGCCGGTACGACGCCGTTCCTCTTCTTCCAGCCGCGCCAGTACTCCCTTGGCATCGCGCCGAAGGCGACGCAACTCATCGACCTCCGCGTCGGCGCCGTCCGCGATGATCCCACCCTCACGCAGCGTGAGAGGGGGCTCCGGGTGGAGCGCCGCGGCGAGGCGCGCGTGCAGCTCGGCGAGGTCGTCCCACTCGTCATGAAGCCGGGAGAGGAGGCCGCCGTCCGCCGGGACCTGTTCTCGGACCTCGGGCAACACGCCAAGGGAACCGGCCAGGGCGAGGAGGTCGCGCGCGTTACACGCCGCCAGGGCCGCGCGGCCGGCGAGGCGCTCCAGGTCGTGGCAGCGCCCCAGCACCTCCCGCAGGCGGGCGCGGGCGATGGAGTCGTCCACCAGGCGCTCCACGGCCCCGAGGCGCGCCTCGATCTGCTGCTGGTTCTGGAGTGGCCGCAGGATCCAACCCCGCAACATCCGTCCTCCCATGGGCGTGCGGGTCCGGTCCAGGACCGCCAGGAGGGTGCCGTGGCGTTTCCCCTCGCGCTGGCTCGTTATCAGCTCCAGATTGCGCCGGGTATCGGCGTCGATCGCCAGGGTGTCGACGGGGTTGACCGGACGTAGCCGCTTGACGTGCGTGAGGCGCTGGCGCTGCGTCGCCTCCGCGTAGTCGAGGAGCAGGCTCGATGCCACCACGCCGGCACCCAGGTCGCCGAGGCCGAGGCCGGCCAGGTCCTGGATGCCGTAGCGCCGTGCCAGGGCCGCGTGGGCTCGATTGCTTGCGGGTGGCGCCACCTCGCTACGGCTCACCGGCACGCCGGTCGCCCGCAACCACTCCAGCACGCCTCCCAGGCCGTCCGCCTCCGCGGAGTCCGGGAGCAACACTTCGCGCGCCTCCAGGCGTGCGATCTCCGCGCGCAGGTCGGCCTCGCGCTCCGCCGGTAGCTCCAGGGTGCCGAAGTCCCCGGTGAGCAGGTCGAGGAAGGCGAGGCCGACCTGACCCGCGGCCCGGGCGAGGGCGACGAGGTACGCATTCTCCTTCTCCTCCAGCAGCGCCTCCTCGTGGAGGGTGCCGGGGGTGACTACCCGGACGATGGCGCGCTGGACCACCTGCTTGCCCTTGGCCAGCTTCGGGTCACTCACCTGCTCTGCAACCGCCACCGTGAGACCGGCGCGCACCAGCTTGGCGATGTACCCCTCGGCGGCATGGTATGGCACCCCACACAGCGGGATGTCGTCGCCCTGGCTCTTGCCGCGCTTGGTGAGGGCGATGCCGAGAAGCTCAGAGGCGCGCCTCGCGTCCTCGTTGAACATCTCGTAGAAATCCCCCATGCGATAAAAAAGAATCGCCTCACCTGCCTCCGCCTTGATGCGCAGGTACTGCTGCATCATTGGAGTATGTGTAACCGCTTGATTCATCTACAAATGAACGATAATGATCAACCAGTTAGTCAGGCGGCATGAGGGCGTATGGTGCAGACGATAGGGCTTACGACCCCGAAAATGTGACTAAAGAGAGGCTCAGGCGCGACCTCTGTTTACCACGAACGACACGAGGGAGACGACCGGAGGGTTGTGGCTGTTGATGGCCATGATGAAGTCCCCCGAGATGGCCGCTCGCACCTCATTGGTGACGCAGTAGTCGCGGCCGAGGAGGTCCTTCCCCAACGAGCGAACTGCCTGACCAACGGTTTTCGCGGTATCCGTGGCGGTACTCACGCCGTGTCATTCCAAGAACGACTACGTCCCAAGCGGTTTCAGCCTGATTCGGCAGACGAAGGAGCACTCGAAGGGACTGAAGCGGCGGCCAGGTCCATCCACCAAGCCTGGAGATCGAGGCGGACATCAAGGCCATCGAGACAGCCGTCGGGTGGATGCTGGCGGAGGTGACCGACGGAAATGGGGCTGGATAGATTTATAGATACTTACGCACAGGTAATGTACATTCTATCCGGCCATGGAGAGTCACGATCCAGCAGCGAGGGTCCGCGAGGTCTTTCGCCGGGCCGGGGGCGTGCTTCGCACCGCCCAGGTCCTGCGGGCGGGGATTCACCCGCGTGACCTCTACGCCCTGCGCGATGCCGGTGTCCTTGAAACGGTCAGCCGCGGCCTCTACCGCCTGGCAGACCTCCCGCCCCTCGCCGAGCCCGACCTCGTCACCGTGGCGCTGCGGGTACCGAAGGGGGTGATCGCCGCCATCTCGGCCCTCCACTTCCACGGCCTCAGCACCGAGATCCCCCACGAGGTCAGCATCGCGCTCCCCAAGGGAGCGTCCCGG
>JASFUG010000241.1:0-5213 GCA_050050395.1 Nitrospirota bacterium | reverse complement strand
CGCGGACGTGTGTGGCCTGGCTAAGATTTGGTACAGCCATGCTGCCGACATGCGTCGTCTATTTCGATTTCATCTGTCCCTTCTGCTATCTCGGGGCCTCTCGCCTCAGCCGCCTTCAGGCGCATTGGGCATTTGCCCTCGACTGGCGGGGGATCCAGATCCATCCGGAGACGCCGCCCCAGGGCATGCCTCTCGCGGCCATCGGGGATGAGCGACTGCGCCAGGCGGCGACCGGCATCGTCACCCTGGCGGCGGAGGAGGGGCTGGACCTCGCGATCCCCTTGACCCTCGCGAACTCCAGCCTCGCCCACCGCATGGCGGAGTGTGCGCGGCGGGAAGGGGCGTTCGACGAGTACATGCAGCGCGTCTTCACGGCCTATTTCCAGGAGGGCCGGGACATCGGTGACAGCGAGACCATTCCGGCCATCGTTCGCGACCTCGGCATTTCCAAGCCGGCGATTGCCGCGTTCCTGGACGATCGCAGGGGGTACGCGGCCATCATCTCCGAGCGCCTGCGAGACTGCGCCACACGGAAATTCCGTGCCTTCCCGGCTGTGATCATGGGTGATCGTCAGTGGCAAGGGGTGCAAACCGAGCCGGTGTGGGTGGATGGGCTGCGGGCCATGGGGTGTGAGCCACGCTGATAGTGCATGCCCCCGTTCGGCGGAAAAGTCTCGCCGTGTGCGCTCTCGGCATAGATGCCGGGACCACGGATACGCGTGACTGTGACCGTGTGACGCGGGGTCAACCCAGCGCTCACTCGGTGGACTGGAGCCGGCAATCGTTGATATCGCGGCGGCTGGCATCCTCGGACATCTGGGGGCGGGCTGAGGCGCGGCCGGAGGTGGGGGGCAGCGCTGAATCGGATAAAGTTTGTCTGGCTCATAGGTAAAGAACCGTATATCTTGTGACGAAGAAAACTTGACATTGTGAGGCTAAAGTCTATCCTTTCGGAGGATTGATAAGGAGGCAGTGCGAATATGAGCACCTACGCCCTAACCCCCCAGACCAGTGATCTGACCCGCTATCTCAACGAGATCGCGCGTCACCCCCTCCTGTCCAAAGGGGAGGAGTACGACTTGGCCGTGCGTGTCCACGACGATCACGACGTGGAAGCGGCCCAGGTTCTGGTCCTCTCGAACCTGCGTTTCGTCGTGAAGATCGCCAAGGAGTACAGCAAGTTCTCGTTTCCACTCCTCGACCTGATCCAGGAAGGCAACATCGGGCTGATGCACGCGGTGAAACGGTTCGATCCCTACCGTGGCTTCCGCCTGCTGACCTACGCCGTGCATTGGATCCGCGCCTTCATCAAGGACTACATCATCCGCAACTGGTCGTTGGTAAAGCTTGCCAGCGCCCGGGTGCAGAAGAAGCTCTTTTTCCACCTCGTCCATATGGACCCTGCTGCTCCCGAGCGTGACGGCGAGGCCGAAGGCGAGGCATTTCGTCTCCTGGCCGAGGACACCGAGGTTCAGGAGGAGATCACGCGGGCCGTGGCCGACCGGGTGAAGCGCCGTGACCTCTCCCTTGATCTGCCCTCGACCAACGACGAAGGGGATGGCATCGCGATGCTGGATTTCCTGTCGGCCGGCGGGGAGAGCCCGGACGAGGCCGTCTCGCGCCAGGATCTCGACCAGCGGGTGCGCCAGGTGGTCAACGGGATTCGCCCGCACCTCAATGATCGAGAGCTGTACATCCTCGACCATCGTCTCATGGCCGACCGGCCCCTCGCCTTGCAGGAGATCGGCGATCGCTATGGTGTGTCTCGGGAGCGCGTACGGCAGGTGGAGTCCGGTCTGAAGCGCCGGCTGGCGGTCGCCCTCGGTCCATTCGCAACCGCGGAGGCGATGGCGTAGCGGGGCCTCTCGACGGCGGCGGCGGATAAGGCGAGCGGGCGATGGCGACTACCGATCTCTATGCGGATCTCGGGCTCAAGCGGGACGCGAGCGGCGACGAGATCAAGCGTGCCTACCGACGTTTAGCCCGCAAGTTTCATCCCGACGTGAATCCGGGAAACCGGCGGGCCGAGGAACGCTTCAAGAAGATTTCGCGGGCCTACGACGTGCTGGGTGACCCGGAGAAACGGGCACGATACGACCGATACGGTGAGGCGGGGGTCAACGGCGGTGGTTTTGCCGGCGGACCCCATCCCAGTGGGGGTTTCAGTGGCGGGCCATTCGCCGGGTCGGGTGGTGGTGGGTTCGGCGGATTCGAGGGATTCGGCGATATCTTCGAGCAGCTATTCCGCGGTGGCGGCACCCGTGCACAGGGATCGGCGAAAGGGGCGGATGTCGAGACCCGGGTCACGTTGACGCTGGAAGAGGCCGCCCACGGCGTTACCCGCCGTATCTTTCTCGGCGATGGCGCCGGTGTCGATGTGAAGATCCCGGCCGGAGTGGACACGGGCACCAAGATCCGCGTCGCGGGCAAGGGGCGGCCCGGTGTCGGGGGCGGTCCGGCCGGCGACCTGTTCGCCATCGTGGAGATGGCCAGCCATCCCTATTTCCGTCGCGATGGCAGTGACCTCTACCTCGATCTTCCGTTGACCATCGTCGAGGCGACCCTTGGCACCCAGGTGCGAATCCCCACCCTGGATGGACGCACCCAGCTCACGGTCCCCGGTGGCGTCGCCTCGGGCGCGAAGCTACGCCTGCGCGGCAAAGGGCTGCCGGCGACCAAGGGCGGACAGCGCGGCGATCAGTTCGCGGTGGTGAAGATCGTCCCGCCGAAGAACGTGCCTCCCGCGGACCGGGCGCGCCTTCGGGATCTTGGCGAGCGGATCTGCGAGGACCCCCGTGCTGGGTTACCGTGGGCGGCCGAGGGTCGATGATGGAACGGCGTGGTATCTACTCGATCTCCGCGGTGGCAGAGATGTTCGGCGTCCACCAGCAGACCCTCCGTGCATACGAGCGTCAAGGGTTGATCACGCCGGAACGGACCCCCGGCAATACGCGCCGCTACACGGAGGAGAACATCGAGGAGCTGGAGATCATCCTCAACCTGACGCGCGAGCTGGGGGTCAATCGTGCCGGCGTCGAGGTGATCCTGCACATGCGCAAGCAGCTTGCGGAGATGCGGCTCGAGGCACAGGACATGATGCGTCGGATCTACCGCGACATCGCCCTGCAAAAGAACCTCCCGATCCCGCGACCCGCCGGTGATCTCGTGGTGCCCGAGGAGGAATCCACGCGGCGGCCACGGCCGCGGACGGAGTAGTCGCCTCCGGACGCCGGCCACGCCCCGGCCGGGAGCCGCTTAGGGCCTAGTGTGTGGGTTAGGTTGATCGCGTGGAGAGGGGCAGGCACCGCGGGTACGACTTTCCGGCCATAAATGTTACCGAGGAGTCGCCACCCAAGACGCACTCGATCCCGTTCGTCGTCCTCCCGGCAGTCGCTTGGTCGGGGCGCATGCTCCGCACGGCGAAAGAGAGCCCCCGGTGGTGGGGAGGGGAGGGGAAACCACCGGGGGCCGATGGGCGTCGGTTACACCTCCGCCCACAACACACTGTAAGCACAAATCCTCTCTTGTCCAGGGGGGGACCGTGTCACGGCACCTGGCGCTGGCACGCCTCTGGCGGGTCTGTCGTTTCCATTCCAGAAGTTATTGATTTGACAATCTGTTGCGGAGGCATCCCGTTGCGATAGCGGCTCGAATCCACGGCGACTGGTCGTTGTGCCGGGCCCTCCTGCAGGTGGCTGGTGGCATTGGCGCTGCGGAGAAACGGCCGTCGACCGATACGGTGGCGAGTGTGAGGAGCAGCGTATGAGTTACCCTGCTGGTGCCGAATACGAAGACTATCGCGCCCTGTGTGCGCAGGACGTCTGTGTCCGTCTCCTCGCCTGGGAGCCGGAAGAAGGAGATTATTGCTTTCCCGCCGGTCACCCTGACGGCGGGCCGTTGCGGGTCGTGGCGGATGACGCCACGAGCACGGCAGAGATGCGGTTCTACCCGCGTCTGGATCAGCTCAAGACCCGCTGTCAGCGGCGTCTCAACACCTCGTGGCGCCTGGCCCAGGAACGTTTCGAGCAGTGGATGGTGGAGCAGGCCTTCTTCGAGACCGAGGAAGAGGCATGGCTGCGTTTCCTGTGCCACCTATACGAGGCGGAAGTACCGCCCCCACGCCACATGTGATCGCGCGTCGCGGCGCGGCGAGCGGGTAGGATAGGGTGCCTCTCTCCCTGGCCTGCGTCTCTCACCACCGATCTGCCGCGCTCGCACAACTCGCCGCATCTCCGGATCCACGTCGTCCGCGTCCGCAATAAGTCACGCGCCCGCCTGTCGGCGAGGCCTTGCAGTAGCACCAGGATCCAGTGCCATCTGCGTCGGCTCGTGACGATCCGTGGTGAGAAATGGGTGCCGGCACTTTCCCCAATTCTTTCATGACGTACATGGTCCGGTACTGGCGCATCGTCTACAAGCTCCTCGGTGCCGTCGCGGTGACGGCCATCTCGGCAGTGCCGGTGATCTTCGTGGCGGTGGTCACGGCCGGCCATCCCCACGCGCGTGCGCGGGTGGGGTCGCGGATGAGCCACCTCTGGGCGCGCTTGCTATTGCCCCTCTTCGCCGTGCGCGTCCGCCGAACGGGCAACGTTCCGGCGACCGGCACCATGGTCGTTGCCAACCATCTCTCCTACCTCGACATCCTCTGCCTCGCCTCGTGTTATCCGGGCCTGTTCTTGTCCAAATCGGAGGTCGCCGCCTGGCCCGGCATCGGCGTGCTTGCGCGTGCAGCCGGCACCGTATTCATCGATCGGGAACAGAGCCGCGATACCGGACGCGTCAACGCCGAGCTGGCCGGCTGGCTACGCGCGGGTCTGCGCATCACGTGGTTCCCCGAGGCCGCCACCTCCAGCGGAGCGACGGTGGCGGCATTCAAGTCGTCCCTGTTTCAGGCCGCGGTGCTCGCCGACGTGCCCTGTATCCCCGCAACCCTGAGCGTGAGCACGCCCGGCAGCGCCGACCCTCCTGCTCGGACCGTGTGCTGGTATGGTGCCACGCCCTTCCCGGGCCATTTCATTCGTTTGCTCGCGTTGCCCCGCGTGGCGGTAACGGTCCATTTCGGCGCTTCGGTGGCGCCGGCGGCGGACCGCAAGCAGCTTGCCCGGGACCTGCACGCGCGGGTTCTGGCGGCCTTCGTGCCGGTGGCGCAGTAGACCGTATGGAGCGGGACGCTCCATACGGTCTGATGGAGGGCGAGGAGCCCTCCATCCACG
>JASFUG010000240.1:0-5217 GCA_050050395.1 Nitrospirota bacterium | reverse complement strand
GTCCCCGCCACCCGCGTCGCTTCGCGCTACGCCTCCCTCGTCCCGACGCGCCTCAGGAGCCGGGGAGCCGTCTCGCACGTCTCCTCTGCGCGAGGACGAAGGCGAGCGCGAGGATCCCCAGCGCCGCGGGCCGCGGCTCGGGGACGGTCACGCTGACACCCTCCACCCGGATGCCGACGTTCGCGAAGGTCGAGAACTCGCTCGGGTCGCGGTAGATGAGGGTGAGCTCGGTCGAGGTGAAGTCCTCGAGAGCGAGGCTCGTGGGGAGCGCCTGGCTCGAGAAGACGGCGCCCGTGGAGTCGCGGAGCACCGCGATGACCTGGGTGGGACGGTAGATGCCGAGGTCCGGCGGGACCGGCGTGGAGGGGAGCGCCTGTCGGTCGATGCGGAAGGCGTCGCTCGCGGCGTCCTGCACGGTGATCGAGCCCACGAAGTCGAAGAGGCCCCCCGCCATCTCGAAGTCGTCGCCCAGGGTGAGCGAGAAGGCGTCGATGCCGCTGTAGGTGGTGGCGTCGCCGCTCGAGAGGGGGTTGCCGACCGTGCCGTCGTCGATCGTGACGGCCATGACGACCGGGTCGTCGACGGCGAAGCTCGGGCCCTCCGCGGCGAGCACCGGGTCGATGAAGGAGACGGCGCCGGTCCAGATGTAGGTGACGGGCACCGCCCCGGCGGTCCGGGGCGCCGCCGCGAGCAGCCCGCCGACGAGGAGGGTCAGGGCGGCCGTGGCAGGCAGGGATCCGAGCCTTTGCATTCTCTTCGTAGCCTCCGCTCGTCGCGTGCACGCAGCCGGCCGAGCTGGTCGAGCTGGTTCGTTGCGCAACGTCCACGAACTCGGTGGGGCGCGGGCGCCTCGTGTGGCGGAGAAAGGTGGAGCGCTCGCCGATTCGTCTCCGAGCGGCGCCGTCCGACCCCCGCGGGGGCTGGCGCGTGCGAGCACGCGCAGCTCGTCGAGGAGCACGCGTCCGGCAGCAGTGAGCGGGCCAGGCGACGAAGGCGCCGACGACGGCCAAGATCGATCGAAGAAGGAACCGATCTCAGCCCGGGCGTTCTCTCGTTCCGGCGGCATGCCCAGCTCCCGGCACCTCGGTACAGCCGCCTAGCTCCCTGCAACCGGCCCGAGGTCGCCGATCATGCACCTGGATCGAGGCGCCAAGAAGACCAAGTAGTTGCGCTCTCGACGCGGCACGGCGCGGTGTAGAGCGGCGCCGCGCGGTGCCTGAGCCGGCACCACGGCCCCTATGCGGCCTCACCCCAGGGAGCGCCCCCGCCCCCTTTGAGGACATGGACTGTGTCGCCCGCACAGCGGACCGGAAAAAAATGGTTCGGCACACCTCCACCCGGGGCTTCGAGGTGAGGCTCATTCGCCCAATTGGCTCGAAGGAGCAAAGGGCGGAGTTCGCGTACCTCGAAAGACCCTATCCGCAGCCGTCGCTCCGTGCGGTCCGGAACAGGAAGGGACCGCGATGGGTGGTCCCTCGTGTGGCGCTTCTGCTCATTGGCATTCGTGGTTTCGCGCCTTAGAGTAGTTGGTGCATCCGCTCGGAGAGACGAAGCTGGGGCGTGCTGTCCGGGAGCAGGTGGGCGAGGCGCACCAGCCGGCGCTCGAGAAGCGCTGGGCGGGACCTAGCGGGGAGTGGCATCGCGAGAGCTGGCTCGGGCGGCTGCGCGTCGCTGGGTTCTTCGGCCCGGTGTTGGTGGGCCTGCTGCTGGCGACGGTGGAGCCTCTCGGCGACGAGGTCGCGACGGCCGCCGAGACCGGGCCGGCGGTCGGGTAGGGGCGGAACACCTCCGGCCAGGCGACGCCGCCGGCGTCGGTGGACGGCACCAGCGGCACCGCGAGTGCGATCACCGCGGGGAATACCCACAGCTGCGCGATCCAGGCGGGCACGGGGCAGGTCGTCTGCTGGGGGGACGACACCTCCGGCTAGGCGACGCCGCCGCCTACGGTCGCTCTAGCCTGAGATCCCCCGGGGACTGGTCATAACGTGGAGTTCCCAGACCTCGAAAGACCGCTTGAACTTCCTATCCGCTCCCGCGCACCGCCCTGCGCGCCTTCGAGTGGGAGGGGCATCGCATCCCCGACCGCCTTGTCAGTGCGTCTACGAACTGGTCTACTCGTGAAGCCCCGAAGCGAATCTCCGGATCGACTGTCGGTCGATCTTCCCGATCGCCGACGGTCGACAACGGAGGCATCGTGCACACTCAGCTCTTGAGGCGAACCCGTCTCGTCGGAATAGCGACTTTCGGATGGAGCGCCTTGCTGGCGATCGCCGTTGCGATCGCGTTCGGTGTCGTCGTGCCGGCCTCGGCCGAGGACGACCAGAGCTCCGGCGACGGATATACGAAAGACGTCTGCACCGGAGCAGGGGGAGAGGTCTGGGAGAAGAAATATCCCCCGTTCAACGGGTCGTTCCTATGCTGCTCCAAGGGGAAGGGCGGGGAGCCCTGGGGTGACGCCAACTGCATGAAGTGCTCCGGGAGGGGGCCTTGCGAGCAGTGCACGGGGTTCGGCGACCGATGCGAAGACTACCAGCGCACCTCCTTGCCGGGCGGCTTGAGCGGCCCGGCCAACGATCCCGCGCAATCGTACCAGCACCGACTCGGCGCGGCGGAAACGCCGGTCGCCTGCAATTGCCAGACCTCTCAGGATCACAAGGCGCAGTGTGGACAGTACGGCGTCTGCGTGTCCGCGGCCGGAAACTGCGCAGTCTCCTCGGGAGGAAGCTCGGTGCCGGACGGCGTCTGCATGCGAATCGGAACGGGCCCGCTCAAAGGCACGAGGCGCGAGGTGAAGCCGCAGCCTGATCAGCCGACGCGGCACACCGTCCGCGACCACCGATCCGACACCAATCCATCGGGTGAATCGAAGCCGGGATTCGTCTGGGTGGACGACGGGAAGACCCCGGGCCACTGGGAGCGAAGACGCGCCAGCGACCGGCGTTGAGGCGACTCGAGGAGCGTGGGTCCGCTTCCCGAGGAGCGATGACGAGGACGACACACATGGGTCATGGAAAACGCACTCGAGCCATCACGATCTGGCGCGCCCTGGCTTCGAGCGCACTCATCGTCCCGATCGCCGGCATCGCGTCGGGGTCCGACGCCATCGACGGGAGGGGCGGTCGACCCGCTGTCGTGGATCATCGAGAGAGGCCGCGAGAGCGTTCGGTGGCGGACGAGCGCTGTGGAACCGGCCTCGTCGGGATCGGGACCCGACCGCTGTTGCCGCCGTCCTCCTACCGTGATCTACCGATCCGCGAAGACCTGAAGGCGGGTGAGTATGACCCGAGCTACGCCTACGTGTTCACGCTCGGAATCGAGGACGCCGACCCTCCCCGGGCTCGGACCGGCAACCGCGGGGTGTGGGTCCGGATTGAGGACATCCGGGGCAGCACCGATATCCCCGGCGACGCCCTGATCTCGGCACTGTGGATCCGGCGCAAAGACGGTGCAGAACTCATGCGCCACGACTTCGTCGACGCCGACGTGCCGGCGCGCATCTGGGTTCGTCCCGTTCCCGACGGGGAGCTCAAGCTCTTCACCAGCTCGACCCCGGTGCAGTGCATCCGTCAGATGATCGACGACACTCTGCATGCGGTTGGTTGGGGCAGTCGGGCGCACGTTCAGCGCGAGTCCCAGGGCCGATTCCGCAGCGAAGCTGACCTACGGGCCTTCATTCGTGTGGAGGGAGCCGAGTCGCCGCGAGACGACCCCTAGCCACCCGCGGGGGTCTACGGGCCCGCCCTGTGTGACTTCGATCCCCGCTCACCCAATGCGATGGGCCGGCTGTGGAGAACGCGTCATGAGTTGCAGGAACGGGTCGCCTCTCCGACGTCGTCACACGAAACGGCGCCCGATCGTGAAGCATCGCGAGCGCTTCACAGCAGGGCTCCGGGTCTCCGTAGCGGCCGCTGCGATCGCCGCGCTGGCGCCTCGTGTCGCCGGCGCGGAAACGGACGCTGAACTCTACACCCGCTATCTCGGCAACGCACCGAGCGGCTTTGAAACCGACTGGAGCGATGGCTTCAACGGGATAACTCACGACGACAGTCACTGGTACTTGAGCCAAAGCAAGTATCTCTACCGCGCACCGCTCGCGCGGTCGTTGGATCGCGATCTCAAGCGAACCGGGGCGCCCTACATTCGGCTCGAGGATCTTCCGCCTCTCGAGAACTACGGACACTTCGGCGACATCTCCTACTACGAGAGCGGCGGTGTCGGCCATGTCCTCGTCCCGGTCGATGCCGGGGTGAAGGCCGGGTCCACGGTAGAGGGGAGCCCAGTGCCGCGCTTCACCTACGAGAAGCTGCCGGCGAAGCTCGCGATCTTCCGTGCCGATCGCTCGCTCCGCTTCATTGCCGCCACGGACTTCCCCGGGCAGCTTGGCGATGACGGCGACGGTCAGGCGGGCTTCGTGGCGGTGGACGGCCGGGGTCGCGTGTACAGCGCGCGAAACAATGGGCTGTGCACGCATCTGGCGAGGGCGCGCGCTCGCGGCGCCAACCCGCTGGAGGCGTCGTGCTTGCGGCGTTACTCGGCCAACTGGTCGGCGCTCGCCGACGAGGGCGGGCGCCCTCGGGCCTTCGCGCTCCGCTTCGAGCGGGAGATTCGTCTGCTGGATGATCAGGGCAAGCCGATCCTGCTCGAGAACATGCAAGGCGGCGCTGTCGCTCATGGAGACCGCGTGATCTACCTGCTCAACGGACTGAACTGCTCGGCCAACGAGGGTGTGCACGCTTTCGACCTCGAGACCGGCCGCATGCGCGCCAGCTCTACCACCGACACGGCGTTTCGCTTCGAGCATCGCTGCGGCGGGAAGCGGTACGAAGAGCCTGAGGGGCTCACGGTCTGGGATCTGGACGGGGTGCCGAACCCCGACGGCATCCGCGGCCAGCTCCACGTCGTGCTGATGAAGAACCAGCTGGACGCCAACAATCTCTGGTTCAAGCACTACACGACACGCACATTCGTGCGGGATCACCGGACCGAGTCCGATCGTACCCAGGTGCGCGACCACCGGTCCGCGAACGACGCCTCGAAAGGTGCCGTACACGTTCGAGACCATCGGTCCCTGAGCGGAGGAGGGGAAGGTGCAGCGAACGTGCGAGATCACCGCTAGTAGCATCTCTGGATGTCGTGCATGGTCTTGGAGTGGATCGGAGCCTGGGCAGACGTGCCCACCATCGGAGGAGCCTCCGGTCGCGACCAGGGGGCGGCCTA
>JASFUG010000239.1:0-5261 GCA_050050395.1 Nitrospirota bacterium | reverse complement strand
ACCTGCCCCACCTGGGACGGCTGCTGGACATCTACGCGTAGCGACGCCGACCGCTCGTTCGGGAGGTGTGCGCCGGTCAGGGTCGCCGCGCGTTCTTTCACCCCGCGACGATCCGGCGCGCCAGATACGGGTCCAACGGGATGATCCTCAGAACGTGACCTTCATCTCCGTGGTCTTTTCCCCCCGGCGCACGGTCACCGTCGTGGACTGGCCGGGGGACAACCCGCCGAGGATCCATTGGAGGTCGAACAGGTCGTGTACCGCCTCCTCGCCGATGGTCTCGATCCGGTCCTCGGCGACGATTCCCGCGTTGGCGGCCGGCGAATCGTCCAGCACATGCGTCACGCGGACGCCGTCGCTACTGTCAATCAGCACGCCGAGCTTTACCCCCGGGAGGTCGCCATAGGGCACTGCCCAGACGAAGTCGGCGACCGGCAGGGGGACCGGTGGCAGTTTTACGTCCATCAGCCGGTCCTGCTTGTCTTCGGGGACCCGCGGGGTGTAGGGCAGGAGCGTAGCGAAGGCGACGGGCACCCGGCGGAAGAGGCGTCGCGGGATCCCGACGCCCTCCTCCACGTGGTAGCCGCCGGCGAGGATGAGGAGGTGGCTGCCCGGATGCTGGGAGAGGTAGTCGGCGGCCGTTTCCGCCATCGTCTCGTCCCACAGGAGCTGGGCCGGGTAGAAGCGATCGATGTCGCCGACGTGGGCATGGCCGCCGAAGATCGCCTCGGTCTTCGCCCGATGGTAGGGGTCCCCGGCATCCATCTCGCGCGGGAGCTGGCCGCGCAGCGTGTCGGGAAGGTCTTCCAGCCCGTTGCGGCTGACCGCCTTCACCAGCTCCTGCGGGGCGTTCAGGGCGAGCAGCGGGATCCCTCGTTCGCGGGCGAAGGTGAGGACCTCTTGGTAGGCGCGGTAACCGGTGTGCCATAGCTCCGTCCAGCGGCGCGCGAACACCTTCTCCGGCAGCCGGCCGGCGGTCCAGTCATCCAGCAGGGATTGGTGGTCGCGGGAGATCATCTCCAGGCCCACCGCCAGATCGGGATGGCGTTCCGCGAGGGCGCGCAGGATCTCGGCCTGTACCCGGTGACAGTCGGGATTGTCGTGGGTCTCCCCGACATACACGACCTGGGCCCGGGCCAGGTGGTTGAACAGGGTCGCCCGGTCGACGTCCAGCCCGGTGCGGACGTGGACGATGGTCCCTTCCGGCACCTGGCGCAGGTCGCGATAGGGCGAGCCGGCGTCCTGGGCGTGGGCGCAGGCGGAGGTGGCCATCAGCACGATGGACAGGGCGAGAGTCGGCGCAGTGGAGACCATCGAGGCGTGGCTCGGGACGGTGTCATCCCCAGTGAATCAAGCCCGTGTGCACCGGGTCACCCAGATTGGGATGGGCCGGGAAGATGCGCACGGTGTAGCCGTGAGGGCCACAGGTGACGCACGGGATCGAGCCACGGTAGGTGGCCTGCCCATCGCCGTTGCGGTTGTCGAGGTACATGACCACCACTTGTCCCCGGGAGAGCTTGCCGCGGCTGTCGATGGCGCCGTGGTAGAGCTCGACCTGCAAGTCATCGGGTTGCAGCGACCCGAGGACGACGTCCACCTCCACGTTGAGATGGCTGCCCACCTGTAGATCGCCCTGTTCGGTATGGTCCATCCGCAGGATCGCCACCTCACCCCAGTGGTGGCGCACCCGATGCTTCCAGCCGGCCAGCTCCTTGGCCGGCTGGAAGTCGTCGGCGGTGAGGCGCTGGTGGAGGCGCCCGGCCGGTATGTAGAACCGTTCGGTGTACTCACGCACCATGCGGTCGGTGTTGAAGGTCGGACATACCGTGCGCATGGACGCCTTCATGCGCGCGATCCAGCCGCGCGGTAGACCGTCGGCACCGCGGTCGTAGAACAACGGCACGAGGTCGGTCTCGATCAGCGCGAGCAGCGAATGGGCCTCGACCTCGTCGCCATATGCCAGGTCCTCGTACTCCTCGCCGGAGCCGATCGCCCAACCGTTGTCCACGCGATGGGCCTCCGACCACCAGCCGTCGAGAATAGAGAGGTTGAGGCCACCGTTGGGTGTCACCTTCATCCCGGAGGTGCCGGAGGCCTCCAGGGGCCGGCGCGGCGTGTTGAGCCATACGTCGATCCCCTGTACGAGGTGCCGGGCAATGTTGATGTCGTAATCCTCGATGAACACCAGACGGTTGCGAAACCGGTCCTGGTGCGCAATGTGGATGATCTCGCGGATGAGCTCCTTGCCCGCGGTGTCGTGGGGGTGAGCCTTGCCGGCGAAGATGATCTGCACCGGGCGGTCACGGTCGCCGAGTATGGCGGCGAGGCGATCGAGGTCACGAAACAGCAGGGTGGCGCGTTTGTAGGTGGCGAAGCGGCGCGCAAAGCCGATCGTCAATGCCTCCGGATCGAGGACTTCGTTGGCCCGCGTCACCTCGGCGGGGGGGAGTCCGCGGCGCTGGAGCTGGATACGCAGCCGCTCGCGGGCGAACGCGACCAGCCGTTCACGCATGCGCGCGTGGCCACGCCATAGCTCGGAGCTGGGAATCTGCGTCACGCGCTCCCACATCACCGCCTCGCTCATGTAGCTGCGCCATTGCGGTCCCAGGTAGCGGCGGTACAGCCGTTCGATCTCGTCGGACAGCCAGGACGGGATGTGGACTCCGTTGGTGATGGAATCGATCGGTGACTCGTTGGGTGGCACCTGCGGCCACAACGCCTGCCACATCGTCTGGGAGACGGTCCGGTGCAGCTTGCTGACGCCGTTGGCGTGCGCCGACAGCTTCAGGGCGAGGACGGTCATGCAGAACGGCTCTTCCTCGTCACTCGGGTCCTCGCGCCCGAGGGAGAGGAGCTCGTCGTGCTGGAGCCCCATCGCGGAGCAGTAGGGCCCGAGGTACTTCAGCAGCAGGCTCGGGCTGAACCGGTCGTTACCCGCCGGGACCGGGGTATGGGTGGTGAAGACGTGGCCGGCGATGTTCGCCTCGCGCGCGTCGGCAAAGCTAAGATTGTGGCGCCGCATGAGGCAGCGGATCCGGGCCAGGGCGAGGAAGGCGGAGTGTCCCTCGTTCATGTGGCACACGGCCGGCTCGATCCCGAGGGCGCGGAGCACGCGGATGCCGCCGATTCCGAGGAGGATCTCCTGCTGGATGCGCATCTCCGCGTCGCCGCCGTAGAGCTGGGCGGTGATGCCGCGATCGGCGTCGCTGTTGCCAGTGACATTGGAATCCAGCAGGTAGAGCGGGACACGCCCGACCTGCACCCGCCACACCCGTACCGACACGTCGCGGTCGGCCACCGGCACGGTGACGGTCAAGATGTTGCGGTGGGCATCTCGTACCCGCTGCAGGGGCAAGGTGTGGAACTCGTTCTCTGGATAGCGCTCCTGCTGCCATCCGTCGCTGTTCAGGTATTGCCGGAAATATCCCTGCCGGTACGCGAGACCGACCCCTACCAGGGGCAGGCCCAGGTCGCTGGCCGACTTCAGGTGGTCTCCCGACAACACCCCGAGGCCACCGGAATAGATAGGTAAGCACTCGTGAAACCCATACTCCGCCGAGAAGTAGGCGATCTGCTGACCGGTTCCTGCGCCGTAGGCCTTGTCGTACCACGTCGGCGCGGTGAGGTACTCGTGGAGCTTGCGCGCCACCGTGTCCATGTGGCTCACGAAGCTGTCGTCCCGGGCGAGGGACTCCAGTTTGCCGTGGGAGAGCTGCCCGAGGAGGCTCAGGGGATTGTGGTCGACCGCCTCCCAGAGGGCAGGATCGATGCGGTGAAAGAGCTCGACGGCCGCCGAATGCCACGTCCACCAAAGGTTTTTGGCGATATCCAGCAGGGTGGAGAGGCGCTCAGGCAGGGCCGGGACGACGACGAAGGTGCGGACGGTATTCATCGGATGGGGGTGACGCCGGGAGTCGGCGCCGATCGTTGGTCAGGCTGGAGTGTATGCAACATGGGGCGTGCGGGACGAGACTCCACGCGTCAGCCTTCACGGCTCGGCTGACCCTTCCCTTGGCACCCGGATCGCAACCGATTCTGCCGATTCCCGCGGATAATTGTTAGTCGCGGGATTCTTCGGCGCGGGTGGATTTGACTATCCCGGTCAGCGGTGCCGAGACTCCGGTCATGGTCACCGTCTATTTTTTCGCCGGCCTGCGTGACGCGGTCGGGCGCGGGGAGATCGAGTGGCACGTCACCGGTCCCCTGCCGTTGGCCGACCTCCTGACTGGGATCACCGCGGAGCTTCCGGCCCTCGCGCCGTGGCTGCAGCGCCGGGACCTGCTACTGGCCGTGAACCAGGAGTTCCGTGGCGGCGACCACGTGGTCGTGGACGGTGATGAGGTGGCATTGATTCCGCCGGTGTCCGGGGGGTGATCGTGAACGAGTGGGTGCGCGTCCAGGAGGCGCCGTTTTCGCTGGCGGAGGAGGTCGAGCGGCTCGCGCAGGTGAGCCGCACCGTCGGCGGTATCGCCACCTTCGTCGGGGCGGCGCGGGACAGCTCCGCCGGCCGTGTCGTCGAGGCGCTGCACTTCGAGCACTACGGGGGTATGGCGGAGAAGGAGCTCGTGAAGTTACGCGACGAGGCCATGGCGCGTTTCGATCTCATCGGCCTGTCGATCGTTCATCGTGTCGGCCGGATCGCCGTGGGTGAGCAGATCGTGCTGATCGTCGCGGCCGCGGCACATCGCGGCCCGGCATTCGACGCCTGTCGCTGGGCGATCGATGAGCTCAAGCAGCGCGTACCGATCTGGAAGAAGGAGATCGGTCCGGATGGCCAGAGCTGGGTAACGCCGCACCCGTGACCCGCGGTGTGGCGGTACCGGTCATCGCGCGCTGCAGGAGTGCTCCGGGCCGCCCGACTGGTGACCGTACCTGGGGATCGTCGGGTCGACCTCGCGGGACCAGGCATCGATGCCCCCCGCCATCGATACCACCTCGGCAAACCCCTGGTTCTGCAGGTACGACGCCACGAAGACGCTGCGCACCCCGGTGTGGCAGTAGATCACCGTCGGAATGTCGGGATCGAGGTCGGGCGCGAATTGCAGAAACCGGCTCATCGGCGCCAGCTGTGCACCGTCGATCCGACAATACTCCCACTCCGTCGGCTCGCGGCAGTCGATGAGCACAAGCTCCTCGTTCCGGAGGACGCGCTCGTGCACCTCGGTCGCGGTCTCTTCATTCACGCCGTGAATCTCGGCGAGGCTGGGGGGCGTCGTCATCTCGTTCCTTTCCACCGCGCCGAGTCCTTCCGCGGGGGATCA
>JASFUG010000238.1:0-5268 GCA_050050395.1 Nitrospirota bacterium | reverse complement strand
ACGAGTACGTGCTCGATCGCCCGGGAGCTGATCCCGAGTCGCCCCACGAGCGGCAGTTCTACCTCGCCCTCCTGGACGGCTCCGGTCCCTTCCGGCTTGCCGCCGCGTTCGACCCGATAATTCCCCGATGGCTGCGCTACCCGAAAGAGCTGTGGATCAACCTCGCTCCATCACTTCGGGTGTACGAGGTGCTCCCCGCGGTATCCGCGAGCGCGACCGTCACCACCGGCTGATCGCCACCGCCGCGGTATGTGTCGGAGCCGACTGCGAGCCCATCCTACCACTCGCCGTGCCGGGCCCAGTTCCGCAACGATCCGAGGGGTATCGGCTCGGCGCCGTAGAGACAAAGACCGCACTCCCGGACGATCCCGAGGATCGTCTCGATCTGTGCGGGACTGAGCTCCGTCTGCCACCGGCGGAGGCGCAGTGCTGCCGGACCGGTCGTGGAATGGCCGTGAGTGCTGATCGACGGCCGTTCGATCGCCGCGGCCACTGCCGGTGTGAATGGCAGACCTAGCTCCCCGAGCACCCGTGGCACTTCGCGGTCAGGGTCCATGAGCAGATCCTCGTAGGTCGCGACGGTCCAACCCTGACCGCGCATCTGAACGATGGGTACGAGATTTTCGATCGACCAGCGGGTGGCCAACGCCTCCACGGGATCGCTGGCCTGCCAGTGGAGGCGAAGGGCGGCGAGGTGATCGGTGATCAGATCGGCCTGCGCGGAAAAGTGATCGAGGCGGCCACCCCAGCCGAGTTTCAGCCACGACGCGATGGTCGCTGCCGGATGGCGTACGATGTACACCGCCGGCAGATGGTAGCGGCGCCGCAACCAGCCGAGCATCAGATTGGCGCGGATCATCTTGATCACCCTCGGTGGACGCAGCACACGCCGTAGCCAGGGTGCCGGGTTGAGACGGCTCCCGGCGCCCGGGTTTTCCTGGTCGCTCCAGCGCGTCAGGCCGCGACCGCCAACGAGACGGCCGAAGAATCTCTCGAACGGCGGGTGCGAATCGTCTGGCCGCAGATAGCGCCCCCACAACGGTACCGCCTCCGGCACGTGGTTCGGATGGAGCGGCTCGAACACGGATATATAGGGTCCCGCCGCCTGCACCACCTGGCCGAGCCAGGAAGTGCCACTGCGCCCGGAACCGACGACCAAGACCACCCGTGGGCGAGGTTCACTCATGACGGCCAAGCCAGCGCCGGTGGCAACCCACCATGCAGCCCAGGTCGAAGGTGAGGTTCATCGCCTGGCGCAGGGCGTAAGGGTCCCGTCGCACCAACAACTTGAGGGTCTTCCCCGCCTGGCGCATGGCCTGAAGCACGAGAAACGGCGGCACGCCCAGAACGTGCCGTGGATAGTCGGGAAGCTGGTAGGCACCGTGCCGGATGCCGCTCGTGAAGTGCAGCCGCAAGAAGTAGCGCCGTCGCAGCTTCTCGCGCCCGACGTGGTGACGGATGACCATCTCCGGCCGGTAGCGGAGACGCGCCCGTGTCTCGACCAGCTGCCGGAAGAGGATGCCGTCGGAGCCACCACCGATGCCCGCACCGGCCCGGTTGTAGCGCGTGTCGAAGTGAAGCCGATCGCCGAGGCTCACCACATCGTAGGCAACGTTGCCGCTATAGATCGGCATCGACGTATCGGTCACCCAGGCAGCGGCATCGCCATGATCGATCCGGCCGAGAAACGCCTCGATCGCGGGGATCATCCAGCGTGGCCTCCCCGCTCCTGCAAAGTCGACCTCGATCTTGCCACCCACGCATTGCGCGGCCTCACGTTGCAGGGCATCCAGGGCGGTCGCCAGCCACTGCGGTCCCGGCAGCTCGTCGTCGTCGATGAATGCGAGGTACGGCCCGGCCGCCTCCGCCACCGCCCGGTTGCGGGCAAATGGGATCCCCTGGCGCATCTCCAGCACACGACGCACGGGTACGCCCCCGCCCGCCATCTCCGCCACCACGGCCGGTGTGTCGTCCGTGCTGTTGTTGTCCACGACCAGGATCTCGACGGCTACCCCATCGACCGCAGCCGCCTGCCGGCGCAGGGCCGCGATCAATGGCCTCAGGCGATCGCCACCGTTGTAGGTGCAGATCGCCACGGTAAGGGTCTCCGCTCCCGACAATCGCGCCAATCGAGCATCCTCGGGCGGCAACCTCACTCCTCCGTCGCCGTGCCGTCTGCCACGGCGACCAACGCGCGAAACCACGGCGATGGTAGGAGACTCGCCAACAGATATTTCACATCCCTCGCACCCCACCCGCCCACCCGCAGGGCAAGGCGGAATATCGCCTGTGCCGCTGCCAGGTCCCGCGCCCAGAAGCAGGCGTAGGCGCGGCGCAGCACCTCACCCTCGATGAGCTCGCGCAGGCGGTCCTCACCGAGATGGGCGACCGCTTCCGGGAAAGACTCCACGAAGGACCGCTGAATCAGCCAGTGGTTACGCGCCACCTTTGCGCGGTTGCGGGTGATCTGCGTCTCTGCGTGATGGCGGTAGAAAGCCAGCACCTCCGGCACCCGCACCAGCCGCAGCCGGCTGGCAAGCCGCAGCCACAGGTCATAGTCCATTGAGGTGGTCCAGCGTTCGTCAAAACCGCCTACGGCGCGGACCTGCGCGGTGTGCAGCAGGCACGCATGGATCGGCCATGGGCAGCCGGCGAGGAACCGATCCACCTTGTCCTGGGCCTCGTAGTCCGGTGGGACGTATGGCTCCCCCCGACCACCGGGGGCTCCGACGTTCTGCCAGCCGCAATACGCGATGTCGGCGTCGCCTCCCACGAGCGCGGCCCACAGGCGTGCGAGACAATCCTCACGCCAGTAGTCGTCCGCATCGAGAAACGCGAGGAGCTCACCGCTGGCCGCGGCAATACCGGCGTTGCGGGCCGGTCCGGGACCGCGGTTCTCCTGCTCGATGGCCACGATGCGGCTCCCGAACTGCCGTAACACGTCACGCGAGTCATCGGTGGAGCCGTCGTCCACGACAACCAGCTCGACGCTCGGATAGGTCTGGGCGAGCGCGCTCTCGATGGCCGCGCCGACCGACGCCGCCGCGTTGTGGCACGGCATCACGACCGAGATCGTCGGCCCCATGTCACGATCGGTCACCGGGTCGTCCCCATGAATCGCGCTCGGATGCGACCGGTGTAGTAGCGTGCGATGCTGTGCCACCGCACGTCGTTGTCGGCGAAGCATAGCTTGCGCGCCAGACGTCCCGCGGTGTCGTCGGCGAACACCGCCACCCGCCGCACCTGCAACGGGTCGCTGTCGCCGCGCCACCAGCCCGGGCGCGTGGTGCATGCGTATCGGTAACCGGCATCGCCCGCGGCCGCGCGAGCCGTGGCGTCGTATCGCCCGTACGGGTAAGCAAAGCTCGTTACGGCAATCCCGAAGAGGTCCTCGAGATCGACCCGACAGCCCGCCACCTCCTCCTCCATCTCCTGTGGAGGAAGGCCAATCAACGGACGATGACTCCGGCCATGGCCACCGACCTCCATGCCGGCGGCCAGGATCTCTTGTAGCTGCTGGCGGTCCATGAGGGACCGCGACCGCTCGGCTCCATCGAGCCAATCCGGACGACGGCCGACCGTGGCGCTGGGGATAAACCACGTGGCGGTCTGTTGGCGTTGCACCAGCGCCGGCAAGGCCCATTCGTGGTTGTCGGCATACCCATCGTCGAAGGTGATGACCACGGACGCCTGGCTGCTGCCTGCGGATTCCACCTGATCGACGTGCAAGGTGCGAATCCCCATGCCCCGCAACAAGTCTAGGTGGCTGGCAAACCGGTCGGCGGTGATCGCCCACGACCAGCCGGAAGGGCGCCGCGGCGGATCGACCGCGTGGTACATCAACACCACGGGCCAACGCCCTGCCGGACCCGCCACGGCGCGGCGCAGCAGGTGCCGCGAGAGCGCATCGAACGAAGACAATGACGCCGGTGCGCGGGGGTCGAGCCCCGCGCTCGAGACCCTTGGCCCGACACCCTTCATGCGGGATCCGTCTCCACTCGACCGGCGCGTCGCAGACCCGGGATGCGGCGCACCACGCCCCACGCGAGACCCGCCATGGTCTGAAGCGGCTTGTTGTGTCGTGCCCACCGCGCGCACATGGCCCACGTGACGGCGTAGGCACACGCTGCGGCGGCGATCACCGCCACCATGAACCAGAGATCACGCGCAGTGTAGTGGTCACCCAGCGCGTGCATGCACAGCACCCCACCGCCAGCGCCTACCACCGTCGATAGAACGGCGGGCCACACCGGCTCTACGAGGGTGCGCCAGCCGAGCGCCAGCGACGAGGTGGCGAGCAGGCGTTGCATGAGGAGCAGCATCGCCGTGGCCTTCACGGCGATCCCGGTCGCCACGCCGGGCAAACCCCACCGGCTGCCGACCAGCACTGCGACGATGGTCATGGCGATATTGAGGGCCTCGATCGGCGTTTCCCGAGCCATCAAGCCCTGTGCGTCCGCCAATGCCCCCAGGGTGACGCTCAGCACCGAAGCGAAGGCGCCGATCGCCATCAACTGCATCGGCACAACCGCACCGGCCCACTTCTCTCCATAGAGGTTGACCACCAGCCCCTCACCTACCAGCACCATGAGGAGCAGCAAGGGAAACGTGATGCTGCTCAGGGCGCAGAGGGCCTTCTGGTAGACGCTGAGCGTCCGGTCACGATCGTTCTGGATTCGCGACAACCCCGTGAAGATGATCTGGTAGACACGGATGGTCACCTGCTCCAGGGGAAGCCGCGCGAGGGAAAACGCCTTGGTGTACAGGCCGAGGCTGTTCAGACCCACGAGCTTGCCAACGAAGATGTTGTCTACCCGACTCGCGACACGGTTCAGGGTGGCATTCAAGTGGAACCGCCACGCCTTCGTCAGTAGCGGCAGCAGTCCCGTCCACGAAAAATGAATATGTGGCCGCCATGGCGCCTTTCGCGCCATCAACAGGGTCGAAGACAGCGCCGCGGTAATCCCGCCCGTGACCAGGCTGTAGGGTCCCCAACCGAGCATGGCCGTCCCGATGCTCGTGCACGGCGCGAGGATGCCCGCCGCGATATTCACCTGGCTGACCGTCTTGTAGTCCATCCGCCGGCGCAGCAGGCTGCCGTTGATGGTCATATACGGCATGATGAAGAAATTCACGCACATCCAGCGCATGACCTGGGCGTAACGGGGATCGTCATAGAACGCCTGCAGCCAGCCGGAAGTGGCAAAGACGAGGCCCGTGGCCACCACGGCCACGGCCTCCATGAACCAGAAGGCGCTGTTCCACTGA
>JASFUG010000237.1:0-5294 GCA_050050395.1 Nitrospirota bacterium | reverse complement strand
CGTCTCACCGAACAGGGCTGTTTATCTATTGGCAAGGGGCGCCGGACAATGACGTACATCAAGAAGCGGTTACCGTTCATGCCGTGGATCGTTTTAACGGGGATACTTCTGCCGGTTTGCGCGCAAGCCGTTCCGGTCAGTTTTCAATGGTCGGATACGGTCACCGGGGCTTCCTTGCCCGCCGGCGTGTCCGCTGGGGATCCGTTCACCTTCACCATCGTCGTCGACAACGGCGGTTCGACCACCGTTTCGCAGACCTGGACGGGTGCGGATTTCGTTTCGGCCTCTATTGACGTCAATTCAGGCGCGTACATGGGCTCCGCCACCACAATCGATGTCCTCGCTGGAAGCTTTCAGACCGACGCCGGATCCAACATCGTTGCGGTCCCCACCGACTGGGAAGATGGCGTCGCATCCGGAACAGACAATCTTGGCAATATGGTCCTCTCTTGGTTCATCCGTGGGTCCAATCCGATATGGGGGAGCCCTGGCTTCGAGATCGGGGCTCTCAACGTAGCGTCCAATAACACGGATCCGTCGGTCTGGTCGGTCGCCTCGGTTTCGTCCCCGGCCATCCCCGAACCCGCCACCGTCGTCCTCATGGGCCTCGGCCTGCTCGGGCTGGGGGTTGCGGGGCGGCGCAAGCTGGGGAGCTGATCCAGTCAGATTCGACGCACCGTTCGCTCGATTCACGGAGCCGTCCTCACCTTGAGTGGCTCCGGTTTTGTTGGCGGCGGGACGACGAAGGCAAGCGACGCGCCAGCCCAGCAATTTTTCACAGCCGCGAGGGTCGATTTATTGCACCGAACGACGAGCCTGCCCTTTCAAGACCGCGGCGTCGCGGTTTCACTCATCGAGAGGAGAACAGTCATGACGAAGCCAACAAATCCGAAATCTGCGAAGTTGGGCTTGGCCATCCTGATGATCGTTGGGGCGGCCTGGATCGGTCCCGGTGTCAGCTCGGCCGAGGCCCAGAACGGTCCGCCGGGCCCTGTGGACGTCAACGTGGTGGATTCCGTGGAGCTGGGCGTGGCAGTGACGGATTCCGCGCTGACCCATATGGGGCAGCACCTCCAGGACCACGTGACGCTCGTCGACCGTTTCGAAGAGGATGCGCATTGTGGAGGTACCGGGTCCTTCCGTAATCGCATTTTGGTCAGGATGTCCCCAGATGGGACGACCTCTACGGATGAGTTCGAGGTGCCCGCCGGTCGGAACCTAGTCATCACCGACGTGACGTGGCGCACTTCGGGTCTGACGACACTGGGCGATCCGCTCAGCGTCGGGGAATCGCTCGCGCTTCAGCTCTCGGTTGGCAATGCGTCGGTGATCAGCACCGCTGATACGATCGATACGGCGGGCGGGAGGCCAGGGGCGAGCGTGCATCTGGTGAGTGGCGTGGCGGTCGGACCCGGGGCCGGGCTCTGCCCCAGCGCCGCGGAGCTCTCACCAACTGGATTTTTCGCGGTGGGCCTAGGGTCGGTCGTCATCAATGGGTACCTGATCGACGCGTCGCCCTGATCCGCCAGGTTCAAGGGACGGCACGACGGTGGGCCCGATCGTGATTCATTCATCTCGCACCATTCGGACAAGGGGCGCATCGTGAGTTGATTGACACGCTCTGGTCTGCTGTCCGCCTTTCCCTCTGATGGGCATCACGATCCCAAAAGCAACCTAATGACCAGCGAGCACGTCCAGCCGGCGCGACGACGTTCGCGGTGACGTTCCCGGCTGGACGGTTGCTGCAAGTCGGGGTCACCCACTAGGGGTCCTTGTCAATCGCGCGTAGGTCGGCCTTAGCAGCCGGGGGTTGCGTTGGGGAGGAGCAGGAGCGTCGAGGGGTCGTCATCCGCGCCCGGGTTTTCGGATTCGTGGTGTCGCATCGTCTCGCGGGATGCGCACCGGTCACCCTTCAGGATCCAGGCACAAGGGGCTGCCCCCCAAGGGCAAAGGCCCCGCTGCCCGCACAAGTCAGGGTCACAAGTTGGGCTGACACAAGACGTGACCCCGGTCTTCCGGGATCAGCACTCCCTTTGTGATGAACACGGACGCGCGGCACTCGTTGAGCCGCGGATGCCATGACCCAAGGAGACGGGCAGCGAGGGCGTTCGAACGGTCTGCCTCACGGGAACCTGGGGCGAGCAGAGACTATGCCGATCCTCGGCGTCCACCTCGGCAAGTTCGCGGGGCGGGCGTTGGGGCGGATCACGGTCGGCAACAACCACCTCGCCGGAGCGCTGATAGCAGCCGGGGAAGGCGCAGGCCTACAGTTGGTGTGTAATGGCGGTAGTGCGCAGTGGCGGGGGCGGTTCATAAGCAATCGATGGACGCCCCATACGTGTGGCACACACTTCCAATTGCCGGCAGCGGCTCGCGGTCGCGACGCTCCGTGGCTCACCATCGATATCCCCACCAGCGTCGACCTAGCCGACCGTATTCAAGCACCGAGCGGGTGAAATCAGGCCCGTTGAGTCGCAGGTGAGTCAGAATACCCAGGGCCGCGGGCCGCGCAAACGGCGAACGCTTTCGATCACAGACGGTTAGGGCGATTCCTAGCCCTGCGACCCTGGGATTGCTAATCCGCGGTGGTCTGACGACCCAAGAAAAATGGAGGTGGCCCGTGCCGTCGAAGGACAGCCCACAGCGCCCACCGGCCTGGTGACCCTACTTCGAGTCGCACTTCGGACTGGAGCCCCACCTCGTCGCGTACAACCAGATCAGGAATCGCTCCAGCAGACTCACCGCGTCTCCACGCAGCAGAGCAGGTGACCGCACGCGAAGCACCGAGACAAACAGGTCTGACGTGTCGGAGCCGTACCTCTCATAGTACGCGCGTCCGCCGCCGTGGCTCCGTCGGCCATTTATGGTTGAGTTTGCAAACTCCTGGAGGCACTCACCCAGTGTTCGGGATATCTCGCCAACGTAGAGTACGGACTTCGGCGGCGGGACGTAACCCGTTGGCGTTCGCTTCGCCTTAGCCAGTTGATACACACCGACGAACGCCAAGTACTCGTCCAGCACGTTTGGCTCTCCGAATCTCACCCAAGGGGAGAATTCGTTTCCGAGCAGGGGTGCTGACTCCGTAAGGGCGCCCCAGAATTCCCAGTCCTGAAAAGGCGTCGGGTAGACACGGAAGCCGTGCTTCTCCAAGAGTCGCTGCACGGTCGCTTCACCCCCGCTGAAGTCGTGCGGTCCCCAAGGATGCCCCGTCGCGAAGCCGTGGGCCGCGCCGGTTCCTCCTCCGCCGGCAACCGGCCCGCTCTCGTTCTTCGTCCCCAAGTGATTGGGACCGCGCGCGGGTGCGAATGCGGGTAATTCGGGCGATTCGGGTGCGGGGAGGGCCAGCGCCCACCGCCGCCGGGTAGGCGAAATCGCGTCCTATGAGTCCGAGGTGAGTCCGAAAAGGCCGCATGCCGCTGGCTGCCTGGCTCCACTTCGTTGTTTTCCCGCGACTTAGCGGGATGGCGAAGCCTGCGACCCCCGGATCGGGCATCCGCAGGCGGTGGGGATCGAGATCGCCGCCGGAGAGCGGGGGCTCGACCGCCGCTTAGTAGCTCAGGGTAGGCAGGCCAGAGGACGTGTGCCGTCAGTCGGCGACGGTGCTGCTCGGAGGATCTCCCTCCGCTGAAAATTCACCTCTGCGCGACGGGGGTAGCGCGACGACCGTGACGGGCGTCCGTCACGCAGGGAACGCAAGCCAGTTGACACGGGTAGGCGGTCGATTACTTTTGAGTGAGGCGATCATCATGCGGTGATTTTCGCCGTCCCGGGAGGGCACAGTGTGAGGATCACCCTGAACAGGCCGGGCAGGTGCGTAGGGCGGCAGAGCGGCGCGGAGGGGATCCGCCACGGATCCAGCGAGGGATTTCGCCGCCCCGGTGAACCAGCCTCCGGTCGCACCTGTGAGCTACGGCGATCTGAACCCGTAGGCCGCAACCTCCAGCCTAGAACGCCACGAGAACGTGCGGCGACGCGCAAGCCCGGGCGGGCAACCCACTCCAAAACCACCAGGCCGTTGTGGAGGAAATAAACCATGCGTTCCCATCGACCCGACTGCATTTCCGTGATCAAAACGCTTCTTCCGGGCGTCCTGCTGTTGGCGCTCCCGCCGGTATCTGCGCTCGCGGGGAGCCCTGAGTCCTGCGAGTTCCGCGTCGTCCAGTGGAACGCGGCAGGCCTCGATCCCAATCACGGCAACGAACATGAGACGCTCAAGATCGCAAACACCGCGGTCAACTATGTGAACCAGATCGATGCGAACGTAATCACGCTGCAAGAGGTCGAGCAGGAGACGCTGGACCTGCTCGAGACCTTGCTCCCCGGATGGCATTGCGAGGGCTATCAACGTCCGGACGGGGAGGATTACGTCGCCGTGTGTGTCGACGGGGTGCCCACGAACTTCACCGGGCAGGACCTGACCGCAGACCCGGGAAAACACTGCGACCCGCCCGATAGCCCCCCGTGGTGGGCGTACGTCCAGGTCGAGTACCAGGGGGTGCTGATCACCAGCGTTCACACGCGCAGCTGCTGGAGGAACCACCAGGTCGAAGAGCTGCACACAAACGTGCCGGCCGGCATCATCGCCGGCGACTACAACCACATCGATGCCGACACCCACGGGGAGCCCTACTGGTTCCAGACCGACCTCGACCGCGAATGCACCTTCGGCGGCGACTACTACGAAATGCCCGGCGACTGTGACGACGTGGAGCCCATGGGTGCGGTGAAGACGAAGTGGAAGATCGACCACGTCCTCTCGGTCGAGGAGCCGGAATACGTCTGGGGGGACGCGGTAACCGATTGGAACGGCTCGAATCACAAGGTGGTGCTGGCGGAGATCGTCTACCCGCGCGTGGGTCCCGAGATCGACGCGGAGATCACGAACACGACCCAGCCCATCGAGGTCGACAGCAGCTGCGGGGCAACCATCGACTTCCAGCTCACCCTCCACGACAAGTGTTGCCTCGACCCGAACAACCTCGCGCTCGACGTGACGGCGAGCAATCCGACGGCGAACGCAACCCTGGGCCCCGTATCGATCGATGCCGTCGTTGCGACCGGGCCGCGCGACGTGGAGGTGACCGGCCACATCACGGTGTCGGCGCTCCAGAGCTGTCCCGCCGAGGTCGTGATCTCCGCATCCGCCCAGGACTGTGCCGGCAACCCGACGGACACAACGTCGCAGGGCACGAGTGCCTCGGTGCTGGTGGTAGACACGACACCGCCCGACGTTACCGCCAATGACGGCGACCTCTACTGCCTCTGGCCGCCTACGCACGCCTACGTCTGCTTTG
>JASFUG010000236.1:0-5302 GCA_050050395.1 Nitrospirota bacterium | reverse complement strand
GGCGGAGGGGTAGGGACCCCGCACGCGGCGCGCCGAGCGGGCGCGGCTCCTGACACCCGGCGTGGCCGTCGGTCACCACCGGCGCCGGCACGCCAGGGGATTCAGCCGCATCGATCGCCCACCCGTAATAGAGTGGGTGGGTGGCATCGCCGCGCGTCACGAGCCACGGTATCTCCTCACCACAGGGGACGGACGGTGTTCGAAGCAGCGGAGCTCAATCGCAAGGTCTCCAAGAAGGCGTACCGCGAGGCGGTTCCGCCCCTGCGCGAGGCGCTGTTGAAGGCGCAGCGGCAGCTCCGGCGGGACGCGACGTTCAGCGTCATCGTGCTCATCGCCGGCGTGGACAAGGCCGGCAAGAGCGAGACCCTGAACCTGTTCAACGAGTGGCTCGACCCGCGCTATCTGGAGAACCACGCCCTGGTCCTGCCGACGGACGAGGAGCGCGAGCGCCCCTATTTTTGGCGCTTCTGGCGCACCCTGCCGCCCAAGGGTCGGATCGGCATCTACTGCGGCTCTTCCTGGTACAGCGAGCCGATCCTCGACCATGTGTACGGACGGATCTCCGACAACGACCTCGACGCCCAGCTCATCCGCATCCGGCGCTTCGAGCAGAATCTGGCGAGCAACGGCACCCTGATCCTGAAGTTCTGGCTGCACCTCAACAAGCAGGCCCAGAAGCAGCGAATCCGCACCCTCGAGCGCGACCCGGAGACCCGCTGGCGCGTCAGCAAGCGTGACAAGAAGCACCTGAAGCTCTACGGCCGCTTCCGTGCGGCGGCCGAGCGTGCCCTGCGCGAGACCGGTACCGGGGCGGCGCCGTGGCTGATCGTCGAGGGCAAGAACGACAACTACCGCAGCCTCACCTGCGGCGAGGCGCTGCGTGCGGCGCTCGCCAAACGTCTCGCCGAGGAGCCGAGCGCGATCCCGGTGGCGAGCGTCCCGTCCACCGCGGCGGGCGCCGTCAGCGGCACTATCCTGGGTCAGCTCGACCTGACGAAATCGTTGCCCAAGGCGAAATACCGTGCCGACCTGGAACACTACCAGGGTCGGCTCAACCAGCTGTCGCGTACCGCTCAACACGAGAAGATCTCGACCGTCGTCGTGCTGGAAGGGTGGGACGCCGCGGGCAAGGGAGGGCTGATTCGCCGCATCACCCCGGCCATCGACGCCCGCCACTACCGCGTGATCCCGATCGGGGCGCCGACGGAGGAGGAGCGGCGTTACCATTATCTGTGGCGGTTCTGGCGGCAGCTTCCGCCTGCCGGTCGGGTCACCATCTTTGACCGGAGCTGGTACGGACGGGTGCTCGTGGAGCGGGTCGAGGGGTTCGCCACCGAGGCCGAGTGGCGCCGCGCTTACGCCGAGATCGACGACTTCGAGGAGCAGCTCGTCAGCCACGGGATGGTCGTCGTCAAGTTCTGGATCCACATCGACCAGGACGAGCAGCTCGACCGCTTCAAGCGCCGCGCGGAGACCGGCTACAAGCAGTACAAGATCACCGAGGAGGACTATCGCAACCGCGAGAAGTGGGACGCCTACGAGGTTGCGGTGAACGACATGGTGGAGCGCACCAGCACCGACTTCGCCCCATGGCATCTCATCGAGGGCAACGACAAGCGCTACGCGCGAATCCAGGCCCTGCGCATCCTGTGCCAGCGCCTGGAGGAGCGCCTTGGCAAGCACGGATAGCTCGGGCGGCTGTCCGTCGGGTCGGTGCCGCCCTCGGCCCGGGGGTGCTTCGACCGATGGTCGGGTGTAGGCTGGGATATGTTTACCGCCGGCGTGGGGATCTCCGATGCCGCCGACACCGTCGAGGGTGTCTCCAGTGCCCTGCGCCAGGCCAAGGCGCAGATGGGACGCGAGCGCGCAGATCTGGTGCTGTGTTTTGCGACCGTCGACCATGCGGAGCGCTTCGGCGAGATGCAGGCGGCCCTGGTTCAGGGTGCGGGCACCGACCACGTGGTGGGTTGCTCCGGCGGCGGCGTGATCGGCGGCCGGCGGGAGATCGAGGTGGGCCCCGGCGTGGCGGTGCTCACCGTGGCCACCGACGAGATGCGCATGGCGTTGTTCCACGACCCAGAGTTCCACCGGGACAACCGCGCGAGCGCCGAGCGCATCTCCTCGGCGGTCGATGCCTGTATGGGAGAGAACGCACTGCTCGTCGCCTTTCCCGATCCCATGTCCATGAACGGCGACCGCTTTCTGGAGGGGATCGAGGATTATTGCGGCCGTATTCCCATCGTCGGCGGCGCGGCGGGCGACGACGGCCAGCATGGTCACACCTATCAGCTCGGGCCTGACGGGGTGACGACCCACGGCGTGAGCGGCGTCCTGCTCTCCGGTCCCATCCGCCACAGTGCCGGCATCACCCAGGCGTGTCACCCGCTGTGCACGCCGGAGGTGATCACCGCCGGTAGCGGCAATCGCATCGACGAGATCGGTGGTCGCCCCGCCGTGGCGTTGCTTGCCGAGCTCCTGAAGGAGCAGGGCATCCTCCAGTTCTCGGCGGCGGCCGGCCTGATCTTCCTGGCCATTCCCCTCGACCCGACGGACGCGAAGCTGCAGCCGGGGCACTACACCGCCCGCAATCTCACCGCGCTCGATCTGGACAGTGGCGCCGTCTACGTCGGGGAGGAGATCCAGGAGGGGCAGGCGGTCGCCTTCGCGATCCGCGAGCCGGCACGTGCCCTGCGCGACATGCAGGCAATGGTGCGGGGGGTGGCCGAGGCATGGCCACCGCCGCCGCCGACCTTCGGCCTTTACACCAATTGCTGCGGCCGCGGTCGTGGCCTCTACCGGCGCGCCAACCGTGACGCCTCGATCATCGGCGGTACCTTCGATCACGTCCCGGTGGCGGGATTCTTCTCCTACGCCGAGTTCTGCCCCGTCGAGCGTCACAACCGCCTGCACAACTACTCGGGCATCCTCACCCTGGTGGGCGAGCCGCTCGCGTAGCAGCCGCGAGAAAGGCTGCCGTCCCTGCGTCGACAACGGCTTGGCCTTGGCGGCGGACGGCAGGCTGTCGCTGGCCGGCTGCTGCGCTAATCTTGAACCTCACGCTGAGAATCCGTGGCTCTTCCCAGGAGGTAATGATGGCCGGCAAAAAGATCATCGCAGTGGTGGGCGCGACCGGTGCCCAGGGCGGCGGGCTGGTGCGCGCGATCGTGAAGGACAAGGAGGGCGGCTTCGCGGCGCGTGCCATCACCCGCGACGCGACCTCGGACAAGGCGCAGGAGCTGGCGAAGCTGGGCGCCGAGGTGGTCGCCGCCGACGTGGACGACGAGGCGAGCCTGAAACGGGCGTTCGCGGGGGCGCATGGCGCCTACTGCGTGACCTTTTTCTGGGCTCACATGTCGCCGGAGCGGGAGCTGGCGCAGGCGACGGCCATGGCGCGAGCGGCGAAGGATGCGGGGCTCGAGCACGTCATCTGGTCGACCCTGGAGGACACCCGCCAGTGGGTCCCGCTCGACGATGACCGCATGCCCACGTTGATGGGCAAGTACAAGGTGCCGCATTTCGACGCCAAGGGGAAGGCTGACCACGTCTTCACCGACCTCGGCGTACCGACCACCTTCTACCTCACCTCGTTCTACTGGGAGAACCTGATCCACTTCGGCATGGGCCCCAAGAGAGGCCCCGATGGCAAGCTGGCGATCACCCTGCCCATGGACGACAAGAAATTGCCGGGGATCGCCGCCGAGGACATCGGCAAGTGCGCCTACGGGGTCTTCAAGAAGGGGAGCGAGCTGGTCGGCAAGACCGTCGGCGTCGCCGGCGAGCACCTGACCGGCGCCGAGATGGCCGCGGCCCTCACCCAGGCCCTGGGGCAAGAGGTGGGCTACAACGCCGTGTCGCCCGAGGCGTACCGCGGCTTTGGGTTCCCCGGCGCCGATGACCTCGGCAACATGTTCCAGTTCAAGCGCGATTTCCAGGAGGTCTTTTGCGGCGCCCGCAGTGTCGAGGTGGCCCGGCGCCTCAACCCAGATTTGCAGACGTTTGCCGGTTGGTTGGCGGAAAACGGCCCGCGGATCCCTCTGGACTGATTCCCGGCCGGAGGCGCAGAGTTCCGCGGCGCTGGCCACCGAGTGGCGGCCGTGCAGCGGCTTCAACCATCGCAGGTCGAGGAGACTTCCGTGAGCAGATTGGGTCGTGGGGTCGTTGTCATTGCTGGACTACTTCTACTGGTCACCGTCACGCGGGAGGCATTCGCTGGGACGAGCGAGCAGGAGATGGTGGAGCGTGGCCGCTACCTGACTCGCATCGGTGGGTGTAACGACTGCCATACCCCCGGCTACCTGCTGCACGAAGGCAAGGTGCCGGAGGCGCTGTGGCTCACCGGCGACAGCTTCGGCTGGCGCGGCCCGTGGGGTACCACCTACGCCACCAACCTGCGCCTGTCCTTCGCCAACCTCACCGAGGAGGAGTGGCTGGTGATGGCGAAGAACCTCAAGGCGAAGCCGCCGATGCCTTGGTTCACCCTGAACGACATGCACGACGAGGATCTGCGCGCGATCTACCACTTCGTGCGCCATCTCGGTCCAGGCGGCAAGGAGGCGCCGGCCTATTTGCCGCCGGACCAGGAGCCGTCGCCGCCCTACGCCCTGTTCCCTTCGCCACCGCCGAAATAGGGCCTGGCTGCCTCGCTCGAAACACCGCTCCTTTAGCGGGCGGTAACGCCGCCCGCTAAAGGACGCGCCTCCACCCCGGCACGCCCCAGCGGCGACGCGCGTCGGGACGCCTGTCGTGTCGGTTTAGCCACCAGGCGATACGCGAGACCGCGCCCGTCGAGGGCATCGCTGATAAGCGCCGGCGATTGCGCGGGCGCAGCAGAGTCGCGGCGAGAGATTCGGGCTGGCGGCGCGCCCGGAAAAACTCGCTGTGCGGAATGTGGGGCAGCCCCGCGGCTGCCGTGTTGGGAAACCCGGACGCCGTCGTGTATCGAATTCTGGACGTTTACGCCGCGACGGCACCCGGCTGAAACGACCGCGGAGCCTGCACGGAAGGGGCCGGGAGCCAGGGATTCCGTTGAAATCGCGGAGATCTCACCTCGGCGAGCCATGTGCCGGCCTTGCTCTCCGCCACGTGTTGCGTGAACGGCACGAACCTTGCGTTGGGGCGGGGCGCGGTTCGCGATGCCTCCGGGGGGCTGGCAGTGGGAGTGCCGCGGTTCTTTAACCCGTAGCACGAGGAGGTCGTCATGATCCATTCACGAGAGGGAAGTATACCGGTGATCCGCGGCAGGCGCTGGTTCTCGATGTTGTTCGTTGCTGCGCTCGCCCTGGTCTTCACGCCGGACGCCGGG
>JASFUG010000235.1:0-5325 GCA_050050395.1 Nitrospirota bacterium | reverse complement strand
GACGTGGAGGCGCAACCGGACGGCATGACGGTCCACGGCCGCACCCGCCTGGCGGGTGGCCGTATCTACAGCCTCGGCGACCACCGTGTCGCCATGGCGCTGGCGGTGGCGGCAAGCCGCTGCACGGGGCCGGTGGAGGTGGAGGATGTGGCATGTGTCGCGACCTCTTTCCCGGGATTCCTGGAGCTGTTGCGGAGCGCCTCCGGTGGGTGATCGGCTCCAGCCTGTCCCCTCCCCCTGTCCCCCTCCCACGAGGGGCGGGGGAGCTTGTCCCCTAACGACGGCGTCCGCCCACACGGAAAACCAATCCCCCTCCCGGAGGGAGGGGAATTCACGGTCGCCCCTTCGGGGCGGATCGATCGGATGAGGCCCCTGGTCATCGCCATCGACGGGCCGTCGGGCGTGGGCAAGTCGACCCTGGCACGGGGGCTTGCGGCACGCCTCGGCATTCCGTACCTCGACACCGGTGCCATGTACCGCGCGGTGGGCGTCGCGGCCGTCACGGCCGGCCTCGACCTGGAGGACGAGAAGCGCATTGCGGCCGTGGCGACTGGGCTCCAGTTCGACTTCGCGCCGGGGGCGCCAGCGGGGCGGCTGCGTGTCAACGGCCGCGAGCTGGGCGACGAGATCCGCGGCGAGGCGGCGGGCCAGGCCGCGTCGGTGGTATCGCGCCACCCGGCCGTGCGCGACGCAATGGTGGAGTGGCAGCGCCGGCTGATCGCGACCAGCGGTGGGGTGATGGAGGGACGCGACATCGGCACCGTGGTGCTGCCCGCCGCGCCGGTGAAGATCTACCTGACGGCGGACCTCGCGACCCGCGCCGGGCGCCGCCAGCGGGAGCTTGGCAGGCACGGTGCGGCCGACGACCTCGAGACGATTGCGACGGCGATTGCCGACCGGGACGAGCGCGATGCCACCCGCGAGCACGCCCCGCTGGTCGCCGCAGCCGACGCCATTCATCTCGACTCGGCAGGCCTCTCCGCCGGTGAGGTGCTGGCGCGGGTGCTGGAGATCGTGGCGCAGCGGACCGGCCACCGCGGGGGTGGCGGTTGACGGCGCAGCTCCTGTGGAAGATCGTCGGCCGCGCGCTGTTTCGTGTCTATTTCCGGGTACGTGTCACCGGGCGTCGCCACGTACCGGCCGCCGGCGGCGTGATCATCGCGCCCAACCACGTCAGCAACCTCGACCCACCGATTGTTGGCTCGCAGTTCTGGCGTCACCATTACACCGTGGGCAAGCGTGAGCTGTTCCGATCGCCGATCGCCGCCACGATTCTCCGGCAATGGGGCGCCATCCCCGTGGACCGCCGCCGCCCGGGCAAGGAGCTGTTCACCGACCTGGTGGGTTTCCTTCGCTCCGGCGAGGCGCTGGTACTGTTCCCCGAAGGGACCCGCAGTCGCGACGGCCGCCTCGGGAATGCGCAACGCGGCGTCGCCACGCTGGCCCTGGCGGCGCGCGTACCGGTGGTGCCGGTGTTCGTCGCAGGCACCCGCACCGCCATGCCGCGCGGTACCTACCTGCCGCGGCCGAAGCGCGTGACCGTCGCCTTCGGCCCACCGATCTGGCCCGAGGACTTCACACGCCTCGTCGATCACCACGGCCGGCCCGTGAGCGATCGCCGGGCACAGGAGGCGCTCACCGCACGATTGATGGCCACAATTCGCGGCCTCGCGCAGGAGCTCGGCGTGGAGGCGTGACCACGAGGATCCCCTTCGCCGACCGACGGCTGTCAAAAGGACCGGCGAGCAGCCGTGGACACAACTGGAATCGCTCTGTTAAATAGGCCACTTTACCGTTGTCTAGCTTTTCACCCCTGAGATCCCGTCCATGTCCGGATCCAACCCCGCACGAAAGAACCCTATGATTCAAGAGGAAGCACAGAGCCCCCCCCCAGCGACCGACGCCGACCAGGCGACCAATGGCTCGGAGCCGGCCGCCGCGTCGCACATCGAGTTCCCGTCGACCCCGGATGACGAGCTGTCGCCGGAGGAGATGGAGGCGCTCTATGCCCAGACCTTCCAGAATACCGAGCAGGGCTCGATCGTCCAGGGAACGATCATCGGATTCGACAAGGACCAGGTGACCGTCGACGTGGGGTTCAAGTCGGAGGGCGTGATCTCCACCCGCGAATTCCGCCGCAGCGGCGCCGAGGACATTCACGTCGGCGACGTGGTCGACCTCTACCTGGAGCAGGTGGAAGACGACACCGGCCAGGTCGTGCTGTCCAAGGAGAAGGCGGACAAGATCAAGATCTGGAACAAGATCGCAGAGTTCTTCGAGAAGGGTGAGGCCCTCGAAGGCAAGATCGTGGCACGCATCAAGGGCGGGCTCTCGGTCGACCTCGGCGGCATCAAGGCATTCCTGCCCGGGTCGCAGGTCGACATCCGCCCGGTACGTAACCTCGACAAGGTGATCGGGCAGACCCTGGAGATGAAGGTCATCAAGATGAACCAGGCACGGGGCAACATCGTGTTGTCACGCCGCCAGCTCCTCGAGGAGGAGCGCTCCGGCCTCAAGGATCGCATCCTCGAGACCCTCAAGGAGGGGCAGATCATCAAGGGTGTGGTGAAGAACCTCACCGACTACGGCGCATTCGTCGACCTCGGGGGCATCGACGGCCTGCTGCACATCACCGACATCTCCTGGGGGCGCATCGGCCACCCGTCCCAGGTGTTCAACATCGGCGATCCGGTTGAGGTGGTGGTCCTGAAGTTCGACCGCGAGCGCGAGCGCGTGTCCCTCGGTTACAAGCAGAAGACCCCCGACCCGTGGATCGCGGTCGAGCAGAAGTACGCGGTCGGCGACCGGGTCAGTGGCAAGGTCGTCAGCCTGACGGACTACGGTGCCTTCATCGAGCTCGAGGAGGGAATCGAGGGGCTGGTGCACGTGTCGGAAATGTCCTGGACCCAACGCATCAAGCACCCGTCGAAGGTGGTCAACCTCGGCGACACGGTGGAGGCCGTGATCCTCAACATCGACGTCACCAACAAGCGTATCTCCCTGGGCATGAAGCAGATCGAGGCCAATCCGTGGGACGACATCGAGCAACGCTACCCGGTGGGCTCCACGATCCGTGGCGAGGTACGCAACATCACCGACTTCGGTGTGTTCGTGGGGATCGAGGAGGGTATTGACGGTCTGGTACATATCTCCGACCTCTCGTGGACCGAGCGCGTCAAGCACCCCTCCGAGGTGGTGAGCAAGGGCGACGAGGTCGAAGCCATTGTCCTTGCCCTCGACAAGAAGAAGGAGCGCATCTCCCTGGGCATCAAGCAGCTCAGCGAGGACCCGTGGAAGTCCGTGGCCGACGGCCTCTCCATCGGAGCCGTGGTGGAGGGTACGGTCACCAAGACCACCGACTTCGGCGCCTTCGTCGATCTGGGCAACGACATCGAGTGCCTGATTCACATCTCCGAGCTGAGCACCGGCCAGGTCAAGATGGTCACCGACGTGGTCAAGGTCGGCGACCAGGTACGCGCGCAGGTGATCAAGCTCGATCCCGAAGAGCGCAAGATCGGCCTATCGATCCGCGCCCTCGAGACCAAGGAGGAGCGGGACCAGATGGAGCAGTACATGGGTCGCGAGGACACACACCAGAGCGATCTCGGTGCGGCCCTCGCGGAACAGTTGCGGCGCAGAGAGGAAGGGGGCGAGTAGCGCCGTCTGGGGAGACTCCGCGGGCGACCGTGGGCTCTATCAGCCGACTCGATCGCCGTAGCCAAGCGCGCCTGTGCTTGAGGTGAGCCATGCAGGCCAGGACCGTTCGCCGTTTCCTCTACCTGGCCGGCTTCATCGCCCTGCTGGTCTTCCTGCTGCGCCGTGAGGAGCCGGGAGGCCTGCCGATGGCGCACGACCGCCTCGGCTTCCTCACCATCGCGGGGGTGATCACCACCTCCGAGGAGCTGGTCGACGACATCGAGCTCCTGGCATCCAACCCGCACGTGCGGGGCCTGGTGCTGCGCGTCGACAGCCCGGGTGGCGGGGTCGCACCTTCCCAGGAGATCCACGACGCCCTGGTCCGGTTTCAGGGGGACGGCGACAGACCCGTCGTGGTGTCCATGGGTAACGTCGCCGCGAGTGGCGGCTACTACGTCTCGTGTGGTGCGGAGAAGATCGTCGCCAACGCCGGTACCCTCACCGGGTCGATCGGGGTGATCATGCACTTCACCCAGTTTCACGACCTGCTGGATCGCCTAGGCGTCCACGCCGAGGCAATCAAGACCGGTGCATTCAAGGACATCGGTTCTCCCACCCGGGAGATGACGGACGAGGAGCGGGCTCTGCTCGAAGGCGTGTTGGACGATGTCCATGGCCAGTTCGTCGCCGCCATCGTCGAGGGCCGCGGGATGCCGGAGGAGGTGGTGCGTGCCCTGGCCGATGGGCGCATCTTCTCCGGGCAACAGGCCAAGGAACGCGGTCTGGTGGACGAGCTTGGCGGCCTGCACGATGCGATCCGACTGGCTGGAGACCTCACCGGCCTGGGACCCGAGCCGGAGCTGCTACGCCCGCAGGAGAGCGGGGTACGCAGGCTGCGCGAGCTCATCGATGGCTCGACCGTCGGCCGCCTGTTCGCCGCGCCGGGACTCCAGGGGTTGTGCTTCCTTTATCGTTATTGACAATCTCATTAGCCCACCTTAGGTTTTTCACTCCTTTGTTTTATAAATCTTTTCCCGGTTGTGACAATGACGCGAGTCGATTTGGTGGAAATCGTCCTGAAACAGATGGAGGGGCTCAACCGGCGCCAGTCGGAGGTGATCGTCAACGGCATCTTCGACTCGATTCGTGACGCGTTGGGTGCCGGAGAGAAGGTCGAGCTACGGGGGTTTGGCAGCTTCAAGGTGCGCCAGCGCCGCTCCCGCGATGGCCGGAATCCGAAGACCGGTGAGCCGGTCAAGGTGCCACCGAAGACCGTGCCCTTCTTCAAGCCGGGCAAAGAGCTGCGCGAGCGCGTGAACCACGGCGCGGAGTCGGAGTAGCTGATAGTTATCAGCAGTCAGCGCTCAGCTATTGGCGATTAGTCTTTAACTCCCCCCTCTCGCGCCGGAGGAGGGCCGGGGTGGGGGCGAAGGGATCCGGCACCACCCCCCCGAACCGACCCGCTCACTCCGGGCGCCCTCCCCCCAACCCCCCTCCCGGAGGGAGGGGGAGCAGACCGCTGATAGCTGACCGCTATCGCAGCCGATGGTCCGGCGTGAACGCCTGCAGGTAGCACAACGTCGTCGCCGTCAATGACGATCGTGTGACCGCCGATGTCATCATCGATGATGGCCGCCTGTGACTGGATCCAGCCGCACCGCCCTCAGCGAAGTCGGTGATCCGGTGTGA
>JASFUG010000234.1:0-5341 GCA_050050395.1 Nitrospirota bacterium | reverse complement strand
CAGCCTGCGCCGTCTGGCCGGCCCCGTTTCCAGGTACAGCCGCCCACCGACGAGATAGTCGACGACGGTGGAAAACAGGATCAGGCCGAGGAACCGCCAGTCCCACGCCGCATAGAATACGTAGCTGGCGGCCAGCAACACCACCTTCCTGACGCGTCGACCCCAGGCGATCCAGCAGAGCAGGTACACGGCCGGCAGGAAGATCAGGAATTCGACGCTGGGAAATAGCATCTCACCCTCCCCCGGCGCCGGCCGACGCCAACGACGGCGGGGCGTCGCCGGACAGGTAGCCGCCCGCCACGAGCCTGGCGATGACCAGATCGGTGAACACCCGCTGGCCACGCACGTTCAGGTGCGAGTGGTCAGAGAAATAGTCGTCCGCGTCCACGGCGTCGACCCCGGGGACGGTGAGCAGCGTGGCACCGGCCTCCTCCGCCGCCCGGGCGATCAGCCGGCGATATGCGCTGGACCAGCTCTCCGCCACACTGGCCCGGAACACCGGTGGGCGTGGCATCTCCACCAACACCAACCGCCCACCACTGCGCCGCACCAGCTCCGCCGTGGCACGCACCTCTGCCCATCCCTCCCGCCCGATCCAGTCGGACGGCGGTTGTGGAGCGTTGCGCGCCATGCACTCGTCGAGGGTGAGCTTCTGGTGCGAGCACCACTGGTCGACGGTCCACCCTTCACTCTCCCGGGACCGGGTCGTCGGCGCGTCACCCGTGCGGTCGGCGAAAATCTCCCGATTCTCCCGCGCCCATCGGGCACGTACCTCGGCCGGCATGCCGATGGTTCCCTGAAGTGTCGCGGGCAGCCACGCCGCCGCACGTTCGGCGAGGTAGTTGCGGAGCTGTCGTCGCAGCCCGAAGGGCTCCCAGAGGTCACCCGCCCGTGCCTCCAGATAAAGCCGTAATGCCGTGCGCTTCGTCCGGCCTCCTCCTTCACCACGCCACAGAAACCGTGCCAGGTCCACGAACGACCACTCGTAGGTTGGTGCGAGGCTCGGCTCCGCGACGAACGAGATGTCGCTCACGCCCCAGACGATCAGCGTCGCCGGCGACAGGGTTGCTACCTCGCGGATCGTATGCTGCACCTCGTAAAACTGGGCGTGGTCGAGTCCGTAGTTGAACGCCACCGTCTTCCGACCCTGGGCTTGCGACAGGCGCCGCGTTGTACGCCGCGCACTGAAGGCCGCGTGGGCCCGGGAGGTGCCGACGAAGGCGACGTCGACGTCACTCTCTGCCAGCCACTCCCGGAATGCCGCCGGTTTGACCCGATACTGGCTCTCCGCAGGCGGGGCGTAGAGCAGGATTTCGCCGCGACGATGGCCCACCCACAGGTCGCCCACCACCATCAACAGCACGGTGAGAGCGAGCCCGGCACAGGCCTGGCGCCGCAAACGTCGCGGATGACTACGCCGGGTGGCACGCCGGCCGGATGCCTCGCCGGCATGCCGACCTACACCATTCAAGGACGCTTCGACAGCCACTGCACGAGTCGATTATGGCCACGATACGCAGCCTTGGTCAGAAGGGGGATCGCGCGTTGCGGGTACTTCACGGCGTAGCCGTGGCCGCTCAGCAGATCACCCACCGCGCGTTCGAAGAGGCGACGCTGTGCCTCACTGAACTCCCGTTTCCACTTGTTGTGGTTGTCGGAAACGATTGGGCCGCTCAACAAGGGGGTCTTGCTGCCATCACCGCCCCCTGTCCTGCGCGTCCGATTCCCGACTTCGCCGGCCTTTTGATAGTTGAGCAGATCATCCGAGTACTCCTCCCCGAGGAAGTCACATAGCCGTTGCAGGAAGGCTCGTGGCTCGTTGATCAGCTGCTCGTAGTAGAATTCCTGATACACGCCGTGGGGCAGGCGGGAGCCGATCTCCCGGCCACGTGCCACGTAGATCTCCCAGTACCGCGCGGCACAGTAGGTATTGTAGACCTGGAAATCGTGTCGCCGACGAAACAGGGAGAGGGCCACGTCACGCCCGTCCCGGATCACATGAACAAACCGCGCTTCGGGGAAGAGCTCGATCAGGCGCTCCATATGCAGCACGTACCAGGGCGTCTTGTCCGCCCACCGCACCTTTCCCTCACCGCGGGCATTCTCCATGAACAACGCATCGATCAATGCTGGATAGGTATGAACGCCAAGCTCCTGTAAGCGGGTAACGAGGCGCTCACGGTCATAGTGCATTCCATGCAGGTCCGTCTCCAGGAAGGAGCGGCTCTGGTGCTCCATCGCTGCGAGGATCTGCCGCTGTCCCTCTGGTGTGGCGAGGTCCCCGAACTCGGCCAGGCGCCGAGACAGGGGAATGATGAAGTGCGACTCGCCGGTCGCCATGGAGATGTGCGGGTGGGCACGCAGGATGTACTGCAGCAAGGTGGTCCCCGAGCGGGGACAGCCCACCACGAAGATCGGTCCGGACGGTGTTGCGGCCATCGGTGAACGCGGAGCTAATTCTTCGCAGCAGCGAGCCGACTCCGCAGCTCTTCGACATCGCCACCGAGTTCCTCTACCCGTGCGATCGCAGCCGCCGCCTTCTCTGTCTGCCCGGTCGCCAGGTAGGCGGCGGCCAATCCGGAATGCCCCCTGACACTCGCTTCGTTCGTCGCCACCGCCCCGCGATACGCGGTAATGGCGGCCTTCGGGTTTTGTTCCCGGAGGTAGAGATCCGCGAGGCGCAGGAAGGCGTCCTCGTTCTTCCCGTATTGCTTCAATGCCCGCAGGTAGGCCTTGAACGCCAAGTTCAGGCGCCCGAGCCGTTCATAGCATTCACCGTGGAGAATCAAGGCCTTCTGGCTGTAGACGTCGTCGCTGAACTTCGGATTGTTGAGCAGGTAGCTCGACTCGTTGATCGCCCCGGCACAGTTCCCCTCCTTCATGTACTGGAGAGCCGCCCACCAGTGGTTCCAACCCAGGGGAGCGCCCGGCGGCGGCTTGACGTTGTCGTTTTCCGTCCAGTCGATCGCCAGTGCCGGCAATGCCGCGAACGTGGCGAACAACAGCACGGCTGAAAAGATGAACCGATATCGCGACATGTGTCTCACCCTGCGTACCGTCTCATTGCTGGAACCATGCGGGTGATCCTACTCCCCTGCGAGCCAGATGGAGAGGGCGAGGAATGGCCACAGCAACTCCGCATAGTACGGTTCCGCCTCGCCTAAATGAGCACGGTGTAGGCGGCTGAGAAAGGCTGGACGAACATAGGGAGCCAGGGGCGTGTCGTGGCTCTCGAGTGCCTCGGCCACCCTCTCCCGCAAGGTGTGCTCACTCCGCAACCAGCTCGCAAATGGCAGCCCAAAGCCGTGTTTTTCCTTGTCGATTACCGCCCGCGGCAACACGTCTCCGAGTGCCTCCTTGTAGAACGCGCGGAGATGAGTTCCACGCAACAGCTCCCGCGTACGAACCCGACTCGCCAGCTCCGCCACCGGTTGATCAAGCATCGGGTACCGCACCCGTACCCCGGCCAGCGCCGTCGCCTCCCCCACCTTGCGCAGGTCGTTGTCGGCCAACGTGAGCTGGTGGTCAAGGAGGAGTAGTCGACCCAGCTCGCTCGTGGCATCACCCTCGGCGTAGATCGCACGCGCCGCGTCTACCGCGCGGAACTCACGCACCGCGGCGAGGAACTCGGCTTGAAAGACCTCATCCCGATGGGCATCCACGAACAGCCCGTAGGAGAGGATCCGGTCCGGATTGGGCTGGCGGGCACGGCGGATGTAGCGTCCCACCTTGCCGGCCCCGGGGATGGTGCAGAACAGATCGTTCGTGAACAGCGGCTCCAGTAACCCGCGCCGCAGGGGAGCTGGCACCCGATCATACACCTGGAAGAGGTGATCCGTGGCGTAACGCTCGTTGCCCGCGAACAGCTCATCGCCTCCGTCACCGGCCAGGAGCAGATCGACTCCCGCCTCGCGCGCCAGCCGGGCGCAGAAATACGTCGGGATCGCCGAGCTGTTGCCAAAGGGTTCATCGAAGTGGCGGACGACCTCGTCCAGAGAGTCGGCGAGATCATGGGGGGTGACGAAGTACTCGTGATGCCGGGCGCCGAAATGATGCGCCACAAGCCGCGCGTACTCGATCTCGTTGTAACGCTCGTCGGCAAACCCGATGGAGAAAGCATCACACGGCCCGAGGTCCGCGAGGTAAGCGACGACCGTGCTGGAATCCAGTCCGCCGGAAAGGAAGGCCCCGACGCGAGTGCCATTCTCCACGGTTGCGTGACGCCGTACGGCCTCGCCCAGCGCCTCGCGGAGCTGAGCGGCAAGAGTTGCCGTCGGCACCTGTGTATCGTCCCGGTAACGCAGTCGCCAGTACGGCTCGGCGACGGGCTCCGCGCCCTTACGGCAGCGCAGACGGTGGGCAGCGCGGAGTTTTTGAGCGCCGCGAAAGAACGTGCGGGGCGCCGGGATCACCGCGAGGTTGAGATACTCGACCAAGGCGGCCGGGTCGATCTCGCTGTCGAAACCTGGCAACTTCCGCAGCAGGCGAAGATCCGAGGCGAACGCCAGGACCGTACCGAGCCGCCCATAGACGAGTGGCGAGAAGCGGAACCGGTCGACCGCCAGCTCCAGCTCCTGGCGAGGATCGTCCCACAGCGCGTAGGCGAATCCCCCGGAGAGGGCCTCGGCCGGACTGCCGTCGCGCCCCTCGGTCCCGAGCGCCGCCTTGGCGGGGGATGGCATTTTCTGGTCACTGGAGCCAGCGATCACCTCCCCGGCAATCACGGCCGTGCGACCATTGGCGGTGGCGCCATCGGCACCGATGCCCGCCCCCAGAACCACGCGTGGCGCTGGGCGGAGGAGCGTGGTCTCCGCCCCGGCAACGGTAACAAACGATTCCACCAGGCCCGGGGAGAGGTCTCCCGATGGGCTGTACAGACCAGCGATCCCTCTCACGCCATTCCCACCCTCTCGGGCACGCGGAATACGTCTGTCAGCGGGGCCAGCGCCTGATCCCAATGATAACGGCCAGCCATGTGGCGGCGCGCCGCCTGACCCATTGCCCGCGCCTGCTCGGGACGTTGCAGGAGGCTAAGAACCGCCGCGGCGAAGCCATCGGGATCCCCCGCCACCAGAAGATGACGATCGGGCTCCGCGTCGATCCCTTCCAGGGCCTGCGGGGTTGCCACGACCGGCAGGCCGAATGCGAGCGCCTCCAAGACCTTGTTTTGAACACCGCGTGCGATGCGTAACGGCGCGACAAACAGGTCGGCTGCGGCCAACTCGGCGAGCACGTCATCCACAAACCCGGTCACCCGTATTCCCGGGCGCTGCCCGAGCCGCTGAACCGCCCTGGCCGGGCGCCCACCGATGATCGTGAACCCGGTCCTCGGTGCCGCGCG
>JASFUG010000233.1:0-5352 GCA_050050395.1 Nitrospirota bacterium | reverse complement strand
GCGACGCATCGCGATCAATGCCACCCTCTTCGCGGCCACCCACTACTGCATCCATCCGGGAGCATGGGCCCTGGCGACGTGGCTCCCCGGGTTCTACTTCACGTGGCTACGCTGCCGGACGCGGAGTCTCGTAGCCCCCATCCTCTGCCACGCGATTGCCAACACCATGCTGTTCACTGCCAGCGGCAATTTACCGTGACCGCCTCCGCTGCCTCCGAGGCAACAAAAGGCGGGATCCCGGGAACACCACCTGACAAAGACCCATCGAAGGATCTTGGGCTGGCAACCTTTGCAGTGCGCCATTCGGTGGCAGGCGGCCTGTGCTTCCCGGAACCCCGCGAACCCGGTTTGTTGACCACTTCAGATTAGTTTTATCGCTCGCCGGTGTCAACAGGGAGCGGAGGGATCGCTGGCGGCTCGCCATACACCGCCTCGCGGACGAGGGTCTCCTTCAGCGTTCCGAACTTCAACCGGCTGACGATGCGCACGGGGACATGTGGCGCCGCGTGGCGTCGCCACGCATGGAACGACCCGGCCCGTTGACGTTCACCGCGATACCACACCTCCCCGTCGATACGGTCGCAGGGGACCCGACCCATATCCGTCTTCACGGACTCCTCGCCAACCACCCGCAGGCGTACCTCCTTGAGCTTGGTACCGTCGAGCAGGGGTACCGCCAGCCCGTCCAGCGCCGCGAGCGGCTGTCGCGCGATCCAGTACGGCAAGGTCAACGGCCACTGCATCCCCTGGGGGGCGGGCAGCACGTCGCGATCGGTCTCTTCCTCCGTGTGGTTGACGCGCACGAAGCGCATCTGCCCTCCATCCCAGTCCACCGCCGACCATCGCTCCTGGCGTCGATCCTTGGGTTCGTCGATATCCTCGTAGAGGAGCTCTGGACGACCGTCGGCGCCACGGACGCGGGCGACAAACCGATCCTGCACACGGTACAGGCGAGCCAGGGGACCGCTTGGTGCAAGCTCCTTGCTCACCCATACGTCCTCGCCGTCCGGTACCCACGAGTAGTACGAGCGTCCGACGGGGATGCTGCCGAACGAGACGTCGTAGGTCAGGCGCAGTCCCTCCGACTCGTGCTCATCGTCGGCGACCGCCGGTGGGCACGTCGCGGCGCGACCTGCAAGGACGAGTAGAATGGGTACAATGAGGAACGTTAAGCGGAGCGACGGAGACATCCCGGGTGGCCGGCACGGGTCGACCGCGAGGCGGGGGCCGATTGACTCCTCGCCAACGCCATGACATGCGGCGCCGCAGTCACCCTGCGTCGCCGAAGGCAAGAGCGTGGCAAATTCCAGTTTGGAATCAAAGAGTTGGATAGACAACAAACCAAGTCCGATTGGTTTAGATAAACTGGCAGCATTATTGCTGAATCTGAACGTGACACCCAGACCCAACATCCCATCCATCCGCCGGCTCCTGTAGACGTTATGCAACCCGTGGTCCCCACGCCCCGCCACTCCCCCCACATCTCACCGCATCATCGTCCGTCGCCGTACCCAGAATCCGAGTGGGCCCCGTTCGGCCCCATGGAGGCAGCACCATGAGCAACCAGACCGAGCACTCCTTGCTGGACCTGATTCTCTCCCGCAGTGACCAGGAACACTTTCGCGACCTGCACTGGCGCGGCAGCTTCGCCGACTACCTGGATCTTCTCCGCAAAGATCCGCGCATCGGCCGGTCCGCGTTCCAGCGGGTCTACGACATGATCACCTCCTTCGGCGAGACCCGCTACACGGAGAACAAGGTCAACCGCGTCCACTACCTCTTCTTCGACGACCCGATCGAGAACGGCAAGGACGCGGTCTTCGGGCTCGACGACTCCTTGATGCACCTGGTGGACATTTTCAAGGCCGCGGCACGCCGTTACGGCACCGAGCGCCGCGTGCTGCTGCTGCACGGGCCGGTGGGGAGCGCCAAGTCCACCATCGTACGCATGTTGAAGAAGGGGATGGAGCACTACTCCGCCACGCCGGCCGGGGCACTCTACACCTATACCTGGCACCTGCCGGAGGACATGGTGCATGACCCGGTGGCCAAGGAGATGCCGTGTCCGATGCACGAGGATCCCCTTCACCTGGTGCCGTTCGACAGCCGGCCCGCTCTCCTCGACGCGATCAACCGTGACCTGCAGGAGACCGACCGCATCTCCAGCGAAGGCGACCTCTGTCCGGCCTGCCGGTACGTGTTCCGCGAGCTGATGGCGCGCTACGAGGGCGACCTCGCGAGGGCCCTGGAGCACGTCGAGGTTCGTCGCCTGGTGCTCGCCGAGCAGGACCGGGTGGGGATCGGCACCTTCCAGCCGAAAGACGAGAAGAACCAGGACTCCACCGAGCTCACCGGCGACATCAACTTCCGCAAGATCGCCGAGTACGGCTCCGACTCCGACCCGCGCGCCTTCAACTTCGACGGCGAGTTCAACATCGCTAATCGCGGCATCATCGAGTTTATCGAGGTGCTGAAGCTCGACGTGGCCTTCCTGTACGACCTGCTCGGTGCCAGCCAGGAGCACCGCATCAAGCCAAAGAAGTTCCCGCAAACCGACATCGACGAGGTGATCATCGGCCACACCAACGAGCCGGAGTACAAACGCCTCCAGTCCAACGAGTTCATGGAGGCGCTACGCGACCGCACGGTGAAGATCGACGTGCCGTATATCACCAAGCTGAGCGACGAGATTCATATCTACGAGAAGGACTACGGCGCCGCCAAGGTCCACGGCAAGCACCTCGCGCCGCACACCCTGGAGGTGGCGGCGATGTGGGCGATCCTCACCCGTCTGGCCGAGCCGAAGAAGGCCAAGCTCTCCCTGATGCAGAAGCTCAAGCTGTACAACGGCAAAAGCCTGCCGGGCTACACCGAGGAGAACGTTCGCGAGCTGCGCAAGGAGGCGCCGCGCGAGGGCATGGACGGCATCAGCCCGCGTTACATCCAGGACAAGATCTCCAACGCCCTGGTGAAGGAGGATCACCACGGGTGCATCAACCCCTTCATGGTGCTCAACGAGCTGGAGCGTGGCCTCTCCCACCACTCGCTGATCACCAACGATGACCAGCGCAAGCGCTACATTGAGCTGATGGCGGTGGTGAAGGAGGAGTACGAGGACCTGGTGAAGTCCGACGTGCAGCGGGCGATCTCCGCCGACACGGAGCTCATCGCCCAGCTCTGTAGCAACTACATCGACAACGTCAAGGCGTACACCCAGAAGGAGAAGGTGAAGAACCGCTACACCGGCCAGGACGACGAGCCCGACGAGCGACTGATGCGCTCCATCGAGGACAAGATCGACATCCCCGAGTCACGCAAGGACGACTTCCGCACCGAGATCATGAACTACATCGGGGCCCTGGCCATCGAAGGGAAACCCTTCAACTACACCACCAACGCCCGCCTGCAGAAGGCCCTGGAGCTGAAACTGTTCGAGGACCAGAAGGACACCATCAAGCTCTCCAGCCTGGTCTCGGGTACGGTGGATGAGAAGACCCAGGAGAAGATCGACGTGGTCAAGGGCCGCCTGATGAAGCATTACAGCTACTGCGACGTGTGCTCGACCGACGTCCTGAACTACGTCTCGTCGATCTTCGCCCGCGGCGACGTGAAGAAGGAGAAGTAGGTCGGAAGCAGCACCGACGCGCGGGAGCCAACGCCGTGCGCCGATGCGTATTGGAAGAACGGAGTTAATTGAACAGAAAGGGGCTAGGGGTTAGGAGCTAGGGGCTAGGGAAGGATGGCCGCCTGTGGCGGCCAACTGAAATGCCGACAGCAAATCGCACCGAAGAAATGATCGCCGGCCCGCAGGGCCGGCTCCATCCCTAGCCCCCAGCCCCTAGCCCCTAACCCCTGCGAGCAATAGCGAGCCTCCCCCCATGCCCGCCAAGGTCCAACAGAACGTCGGTCGCTTCAAAGAGATCGTCAAAGGGCGAATCAAGAAGGACCTGCGCAAGTACATCACCCACGGCGAGATGATCGGCAAGCAGGGTGGCGAGTTCATCTCCATCCCGTTGCCGCAGATCGACCTGCCGCACTTTCGCTTCGGGCGCAACGACCAGGGCGTCGGCCAGGGAGAAGGCGAGGAGGGCGATGCCGTCGGCGAGGGAGCCAGCCAGGCCGGCGATGCGGAAGGCCAACACATCCTGGAGGTCGACATCACCCTGGACGAGCTGGCCGAGATCCTCGGTGAAGAGCTGGCCCTGCCCAACATCGAGCCCAAGGGCAGCGACCAGATCACCGCCACGAAGGATCGCTACACCAGTATCCGCAACGTCGGCCCCGAGTCCCTGCGCCACGTCAAGCGCACCTACCGCCAGGCGCTCCGTCGCCAGATCATGACCGGCACCTACGATCCGCGACGACCGCGGATCGTCCCGGAGCCGCGTGATCGCCGCTACCGGACCTACACGACCATCGACCAGCCGGAGACCAACGCCGCCGTGATCTATATCATGGACGTCTCCGGATCCATGGGCGCGGAGCAGAAGGAGCTGGTGCGCATCACCACGTTCTGGCTCGACACCTGGCTCGCCAGCCAGTACGACGGCCTGGCACTGCGCTACATCATCCACGACGCCAAGGGGCGGATCGTGGACCGCGACACCTTCTTCCATACCCGCGAGAGCGGCGGGACCATCATCTCCAGCGGCTTCGAGAAGGCGATCGAGCTGATCAATACCGAGCTGTCACCGAACGAGTACAACCTCTACTTGTTCCACTTCAGCGATGGCGACAACTGGGACGCGGACAACAAGCGCGCCATGGAGCTGCTACAGACCGACCTGCTGCCCCACCTCAATCTGTACTGCTACGGCCAGGTCCACTCCCCCTACGGCAGCGGCAAGTTCCTCAACGAAGTCAGCCAGCACATCCAGGCGGATCTGGCCGAACGCGTCATCACCTCGCGTATCAAAAACAAAGAGATGGTCTACGATTGTTTGAAGGAGTTCCTCGGCACCGGGAAGTAGGTGCCCGGACGAGCGATGTGCGGAATTGGAGGTCGCAACCGGAAATGCAAGGGGCTAGGCACTAGGGGTTAGGGACTAGGGAATGTGCGGGCCCTGAGGGCCGGCGGATCATTTTTCGGACACCAACCGACCATGCGGTACTCACATCGAAGAATCTGCTGGCCGCCGCCGGCGGCCAACCGCCGCTAGCGCCTAGTTGCTAACCCCTAGCCCCTGCGAGCGCAGCGAGCCCGCCATGGATACGCAAACCAAGTTTCCCACCGAGCTCAAGGAGTGGAAGTACCGTATCGAGGCGATGGCCCGCGACTACGGCCTCGACTTCTTCCAGACGATCTTCGAGATGGTCTCCTACGAGAAGATCAACGAGATCGCCAGCCAGGGC
>JASFUG010000232.1:0-5364 GCA_050050395.1 Nitrospirota bacterium | reverse complement strand
TAGCCGCCATGGTGGGGAGCACGATTCGCGTCCCTTCGCGGTTCGGTCCTCTCGACCACTGGCCGGCGTACGCGGGCACCGATTCACGTTGCGTCTTTGCGTCAAGCAGCTTCCGCCCGCCGGCTCGTTTCACCGTTCCGACGAGAAGCACCGCTCGAGCTCGTCGAGGCCAATGGCGTTCTCCGGAGTGGGGTCGGTGAAGAAGGCTGGGATCGGCAACGGCGCGTGACCCGGAGGCTGGCCTTCCGTGACACGCTGCAACACGTCCAGGTAGGCGCGCGCCGTCGCCTCCCAGGTGAAGCGCTCCACCACGCGCTGCCGGCCGGCGTCCCGGAACCGCCGCCATTCACCGGGGCTGGTGACGAGCCGCAGCAAACCGCGGGCGATGTCGTCCGGATCGCCGGGATCGACGAGCACGCCGTACTCGGTGCCGGTTGCCGCGTCGTATAGCGACTCGCGGGGCCCCCCGTAGCGGGTCACGCAGGCGGGCAGCCCGGCGGCGATGGCCTCCAGTGGCGCCAGGCCGAATGGCTCGTAGAGTGCCGGCAGCGCGAACACGGAGCGGCGCTGCGCCAGGTGTCGGTAGGCGGCGGCGAGCTCGGTCTGGCTCTCCAGGGAGCAGCCGCACACCTTGCCCCACAGATGCGACGCCTCGCAGGCCGCCACGATCTCGTCCATGATCCGCTGCTCCTCCGGGAGCAGACCCATGCCGTGACGGAGATCTTCGGTACCGCGCACCACCAGCAGCAGGTTCGCCAACCCTTGCAGCTCGGGGCTGCCGGCGAAGGCCTGCACCAGCCCGACGTGGTTCTTCTTCGGAACCAGCCGGCTGGAGCAGATCACCACCGGCAGATCGCCCCGTCCCTCGGCAAGGTCTCGGGCCAGCACCTGCTCCAGGCGTGCGGCTATGCGCTCGTCGTCCGGCCCGCGAATGTCGCCGTCGAAGAGGCGGAGGTTGACGCCCGGGGGGATGATCGCGAAACGCTGCGTGTCGGTCGGGTCGACCGCGCCCGCATACGCGACGTGGGCGTACTGTTCCCGGCGTTCCTGCTCGGTGGAGGTGATGATGCGCGCCGCACGGCTCATGGACACGCGCTCGGCGGCGATGCGCCGGGCGAAGAAATACTCCTCATCCAGGGCGGGTAGATCGAGGTGGTTGTGGGCCAGCAACCGCTCCAGCTTCTGCGCCCCCAGTGAATGGCTGGTGAAGGTGTATGGCGGCCCGCCTCGCCGGTGCCACAACGCCGCCGCCAGACCCGAGTCGCCATAGTGGGCCGTGGCGGCCTCCGGACTCGCGCCTTGCCGCCGGTAAAAGGCGGCGATGTTCGGCACCCACTCGGTGGCGATGTAAGGCCACAGGTCCTGCTTGCGGCGAAACCGGTCGCCACCGCAGGCGAGCCGCACGATCCGCACGTTCGGCTCACCGGGATAGCCGTCGAGCTCCGCCTCGAAGCCGGGCCACGCCGGGTCGCGGATGCGGCGCGTGACGATGTCGACCCGGTGTCCCATGCGACCCAGGGCCAGGGTCACCTCCTTCACATAGACCAGCTGACCCCCGAAGTCCGGGTGCGCGGTCCAGTAGCGGTCCGCAGCATCGAAGTTGCCGTGGATGTTCAGAAAGGCGATGTACACCTGCTCACCCTGTCCCGCTGCAAACCGCCGCCGGCCATCGCCTGGCGGCGCGGTCAATGCATGCAGGGGAGCCGCCAGCCGAGCCCAAGGCATTGGGGTCATATCCTGCATCATCACATCGTACGGCGAACCTGCCATGTCGCGGCTTGACCCCGCGGCGCCTCGCGAGGTGCACATAGGCCGCCGCTCCAAGCTTCCCTCTCGTCGCGATGGTCCCGGGGCTGAGCCTCGTCTTGAAGGACTGCCGTCAGGGGAGGGGGCTCGTGTCGGGGTCGAAGCGAGAAACCCACGCATTGTTGATCGAATTAGTTATCCTTTCCGCAAGACCGCTCATTCCAGATGCCGGACGGCGCGTGGCTCGCGCCGGCGCGGGAAGAAGGCGCCTTGCGCTCGGTCCCGCCTGTGCATCGCCAGGGAAGAAAGGAGGAGTCGGGGCGCGGATTTCCAAAACTGGCACGCCAAGGGCGCGGCGCCCTTCGTTGCCGGTGCCATTGACCGGCTGCAAGCCCCGTAGGTGTCGCTCAGCCGCGCGGATCTGAACGAGCACGACGAACTCGTGCCCAGTCGCGGTAAGGCAACTTGCCATCAGAAAAGAAAGGAGAGAACCATGAGACGAATGTTCAACGGCTGTCTGGTAATCGCGATCGTCTTCGCGGTGACATCCATTCCGACCGAGGCGGAGCCCCCTCCGGGCGCTCCCCCCGAAGTAGAGGTGGTGGTGACCAACACACCGCTTCCGGTCACGGTGGAGAACGACGGGGATGGCGCGCGGATTCCCTACGTGGAGACCAAGAGCCGCGACATTGCCGACGGCGATCCTTCCGCAAGCGTGCAGATGTTGAGGTCACCGGACGATTTCCCGGAGGGCTACTCGCGGCTTGTCATCGAGACGATCTCGTATACAGCCGCTGTGCCCGCCGGGCAGGGCGTCGCGGTGACAGTCATCGCGCAGGGAGTAGAACCGCTTGGTGTCGGGTATTTCAGGATGCCGCAGGTGGCTGGATACCCGGCTGCAAACGGCACCGTGTACAGGGACACGATGAGTGTCCGCGGTTATGCGAGCACCGGTGAAGGTTTCAACGGAACGGCCGTCTCTGGAGCCATGGGTAGAACCTCCGACGCTGGGGAGGGGGAATTCGAGGTGACGGTCTTCGGCTACTTCCTCCCCGACGACTCCGCGAGCCTGGCGCCGTGAAGGCGTGTACCGGCCCCCTCGGCTCCACGCCCGGGGGCCGCGACGGCACCCGTCGCGGCCGTCCCGCGGTTTCTCACGGCCGCTAGGGTGGAGCCACTTCAGTATGGTTGCGGCTGCCTTCGGGAAGGGTCGTACCCATCCCCCACGGTCGTCGCCAACGGAGATGGGGAGGCATCATTCCCGGTCTCGAGGTCCACGCACGGTTGCGCCCCGAAACGTCGCATTGTGCGACCAACCTCCCACTCATGACTCGATCCCGCCGGCTCCACGGCTCGGCGGGCCCGGCGTTCGCCGTGAGCGTCCTCTTGCCGCGATCGCGAGGTCGGCGGTCAGACGTCGTGCGGCTACGACTCGAAGAGAAGGGACTGTTGGATCCAGGCGATGACCTCGTCAAGGCCCTGACCGTCCTTCAGATTCGTGAACACGAACGGCCGGTCGCCGCGCATCTTGCGGGCGTCCCGCTCCATGATCTGCAGGTCCGCCCCCACCATCGGTGCCAGGTCGGTCTTGTTGATCACCAGCAGGTCGGATCGGGTGATCCCGGGTCCGCCTTTGCGCGGGATCTTGTCGCCGGCGGCGACGTCGATCACGTAGATGCAGGCGTCGGCGAGATCGGGACTGAACGTCGCGGCGAGGTTGTCTCCACCGGACTCGATGAAGACGATGTCCAGCTCGCCGAGCTTGCTTTCCATATTCTTCACGGCGATCAGGTTCACGGTCGCATCCTCGCGGATGGCGGTGTGCGGGCAGCCCCCGGTCTCGACCCCTTCGATTCGCTCCGGTGGCAGTGCGCCGGAGCGGATGAGAAACTCGCAGTCCTCGCGGGTGTAGATGTCGTTGGTGATCACGGCGAGCCGGTAGCGGTCCCGCATCCGTTTGCACAGGCGATCCACCAGCGCGGTCTTGCCGGAGCCGACCGGCCCTCCGATCCCGATTTTCAGCGACATGGGTTCCTCCGGTAACGGATATTGATCCGATTGGAAGCTGTTTTAACGGCCCCAATGATTGCGGACCTCGCGGAGGCCGACTGAAGTCGGCCCTACATGTAGGGCGGGATTCAACCCACCAGACGATCCTGGGTCACGAGCGAAACAGGCGGCTGTATTGCCGCTCGTGGCGCATGCTGGCGATCTCGAGGACAGGGGCGAAGCTGGACGGGGCGTCCGGGTCGTGGGCGAGGAGGTCCTGGACCCCGCGTTCCACGACCGGCCGCAACCGTGAGAGGATCGACTGGGCGCCGCGATGGCCGAGCTGACCCAGGCGAAGGAGCGCGCCGACCATCTGCGCCACGCTCTGGTAGCTCCAGGCGAGGAGGGCGTCGTGCTCCGTGATGCCCGCAGCGGCGGTGGCGGCGTGGAAGGCTACGGCGTAGTTGCCCGGACTTGCGCCGCGCTCGACCCGCTCGTACCAGTCGCCGAGGGCTGGATCCTCGGGTAAGACGGCGGCTACCTCCGTCAGGAAGCTTCGCCCGATCGTCGTGGATGCCTCGCGTAGTTCACGCGGGATCTTCATCGCAAGGAGCGCCTGATCGGCCTCACATAACGCGTCGATCGCGCCTTCTCTCATGGCGCGATGTGCGCGTAGCCCGAACAGGCCGTCGCAGCGCAGGAGGTGATTGGTGAAGATCGCGCCGAGCAGCGGTACCAGAGCAGCCGCACCGTCGCGTCCGCTGCGGCCCCCGGATACCGAGACGCCGCTTGCGTCCGGCCAGTCCGCCGCGACGAGACCCTCCAGGCCGCAGGAATATGCGAACGCCCCCGACGGGAAGAGCGAATCGGAGATCTGGAGGAGCGTGTATAGCATCAGTGGTGGTGCGAGGAGCGCTGGTCCGACAGGAAGGGACGTGTCACGCGCTCTTCCGCGACACCGAGGCGCTCCCACAGCTCCGCGAGCGTGTGGTCGTACCGGACGGCGACCCAGCCGTCGCCGATCTCGATGGGGAAGTGGCGGTTGCCGATCTCGTAGGCCACGCGCACCAGGGTTGGTGCATCGGGTGCGCGGACGAGCCACACGTCCTCCTCCGCCGCGACCACCTCGATGTGAAATCCGTCGCCGAGGAACAGCACCGTGCCGGGCGGCAGCCGCGTCCCGGTCGGCAGCTTGATCGCGACGTCGCGGTCGGCCCGCGTCGTCAGTCGCTGTCGCGTCTTCGTCCGCGCCTCCCAGGTGAGCACGACGGGGTCGGCGGAGGAGCCCGGTGCGGGTTCCGACGTGGGCAACCGTTCGACGACGATCATGATGCCGTGCCGTGTCGCCTGCTCCGCACCCTCACCGCCGAAGAGCCACCGGCCTGGGCGGTTGCCGTCCCTCGCGTGCTCAAAACAGGAAGTACCGTTGTGCCATCGGCAGGACGCTGGCCGGCTCGCAGACGAGGAGCTCGCCGTCGGCGCGCACCTCGTAGGTCTCCGGGTCCACCTCGATCCGCGGGAGCGCGTCGTTCAGGACCATGTCCTTCTTGCCGATCGCGCGGCATCCCTTGACCGCCTCGATGCGGCGGGTCAGGCCGAGGCGCTCGTGCACGCCGTTGGCCACGCCCG
>JASFUG010000231.1:0-5373 GCA_050050395.1 Nitrospirota bacterium | reverse complement strand
CCGGAGCCGGTGGCGCCGTTTGCCGACCTGATCTTCATCGGCGAGGCGGAGGCCGCCCTGCCCGGGATCCTCGCGACCCTGCGGGAGCTGCGGGCGACCACCCACGATCGCGAGGCGATCTACGACGCGCTGGCGCACTCCCCCGGGCTCTACCTGCCGGCCGGCTACCACCTCGAGATCGATGGCGGGGGTCGATTCGTGGGTCTGAAGCCCGAGGAGGGGGTGCCGGCGGAGGTGACGCGGCAGTGGCTGCCCAGCCTGGAGCACCTTCCGACCCACTCGCGGTTTCTGACCCCCGAGAGCGCCTTCGGGGAGATGTTCCTCCTGGAGATCTCCCGCGGCTGTCCCCGGCAGTGTCGCTTCTGCACCGCCGGCCACTTCGACAATCCACCGCGCCACCGGCCTCTCGCCGGCTTGCTGGAGGAGGCGAGAGAGGGGTTGCGCTGGAGCCGGCGGGTGGGACTGGTGGCACCGTCGCCGTCGGACCACCCCGACTTTCTTGCCCTGGTGGACGGGATCGCCGCCTTGGGCGGAGAGGTTTCGCCGTCGTCGATCCGCATCGACCACCTCGACCGCGAGGTGGTCGGCGCGCTGGTGCGGTCGGGCAACCGCTCCCTGAGCCTGGCACCGGAAGCGGGATCGGCGCGGATGCGCGACGTGATCAGCAAGGAGTTCCAGGAGCCGGAGATCCTCGCGGCGGCGGAACACCTGGCAGCGGCCGGTATCGACTCCGCCAAGCTCTACATGATGGTGGGCCTGCCGGGTGAGACCGACGAGGACGTGGAGGCGATCATCGATCTCGTGACCAAGGTGCGCGAGGTATTCCTGCCCCACTGGCGCCGTGCCGGCCATACCGGCCGGCTGACCGTCTCCCTGAACCAGTTCATTCCCAAGCCCCACACGCCATTCCAGTGGACGTCCCTGGAGGGGCTTGCCTCGGTGGCGGCGAAGGTCACCGCCTTGTCAACGGCGTTCGCCACCCTCGGCAACGTGCGGCTCAACGCCGAGGCGCCACAGCAGACGGTCGTCGAGGCCACCCTGTCCCGTGCGGACCGGCGGGCGGCCGACCTGCTGGAGCGCGTGGCCGCCGCCGCCGGCCGCTGGCGCAGGGTCCTTCCCGGCTGGCTGGAGGAGACCGGCACCGATCTCCACCGCCCCATCGCCCATGATGCGCCCCTGCCGTGGGGCCACATCACCACCGGCCTCACGGGCGCCTACCTGCGCCGCGAAGAGGCGCGCGGGATGAAGGGCAAGAACAACCGCCCGTGCCCCCCCGATCTGGTGGGCTGCCACAAGTGCGGGGTATGTTGACGGGCTTCCGCAGCGATCGCCGGTCCGCTTCATCCCCGGGGCAGGGCGGAACGCTGGAGGCGGTTCCGCCATTCTTCGTGACGCCTATCCCATCGGCCCATGAAGATTCGCCCATCTTTCCTGGATTCCGCTGTGCTTCATCCAGGCTACTGCGCGGCGTAGCCCGGATGGAGCGAAGCGCAATCCGGGGTCACGTAGGTAGAGATTCAGCATGAGTAAAGGGGATAGGTAGTTTCTTCATTGCCGCCGCCGGATCGCCCTTCGGGCATCGGGCCGACGGTACCGGCCGCGTCTTTGTGGCGAGTGACTCACAAGCCTTCAGGCGGACCTTCTCAACCATTCCCCGAGTCCACCGTAGAAGCTCACCATGTGTCGCTTATTCGGCTTCCGCTCGGTGTTGTCGAGCCGTGTACACACCAGTCTGGTGGGCGCAGACAACGCGCTGGTCTCCCAGAGCGAGCGTCACCCGGATGGCTGGGGGGTGGCCTACTACCGCGAGGATGCGCCACACCTGGTCAAGTCGCCGGGCTCTGCCCTGGCATGCTCCCTGTTTCGCCACGTCTCCGGCGTGGTGACGTCGGAGACGGTCGTCGCCCACCTGCGCAAGGCGACCCAGGGGGAGCGCTCGGTGATCAACACCCACCCGTTCCAGTACGGTCCGTGGGTCTTCGCCCACAACGGCAACCTGAAGGGGTTCGCGTCCGTGCGTCCGCGCCTGGTCGCGGCGATCGACCCGGAGCTGCGCCCCTTCTTGCTCGGCGACACCGACAGCGAGGTGATCTTCTATCTCCTTCTCGGCGAGCTGCGCCGCCGAGCCGATCTGCGCGCCCGTGATTACTCGGTCGCGGAGGTGTGCGCCGCGATTGCTTCCACCCGGTCGCGGATCGTCGCTACCGTCGGCGACTATTGTCTCGATGACGACGGTGATCCGCAGGAGACCTACCTCACCTTCATCCTGACCAACGGCCTGGTGATGGCCGCCCATCAGGGGGGCAAGACCCTCTATTACTCGACCTACAAGCGGTGCTGTCCGGAACGCGACACCTGCCCGAAATTTGCACCGGAGTGCGAGCAGGCGGCCACCGACCACGTGAACCACCTGATCTTCGCCAGCGAGCCCCTCCAGGGCGACAACGTGTGGCTGCCCATGGCCGCGGGGCAGATGGTAGGCGTCGACGCCGGTATGGCCCTGCACACGGTCGGTTAGCGATGGCAGTCCACGGATCCGCGGGTGGCCGCCGTCCGGCCGTGTCGCGGCGGCCTGCGGCCGATGCCCGCGGCCGACGGTCCGTCGATCTGCTCGGCCGGGCGTGGCGGCCGGCCCTGTGGGCCGCCGTCTTCCTGTCGGCGGCGACGGTGGTCGCGGCGCAGGTCGCCCCGACCTGCGAGGGGCTGTATGCCGCCGCGCCGACGATCGCCGAGGTGGAGGTGGCGCGGGGTCCGGTGTTCACTGAGGAGGACGAGCTGCCGGAGTGGCTGCCCGCCGCCACGGTCAACCGGCTCCATCCGTTGAGCCGCCCCGGGCTGATCGAGCAGGAGCTGCTGTTCGCGGTGGGCGAAGCCCTGGACCGGGAACGGGTGGAGGAGACCCTGCGCAACCTGCGAGACCTCGGTGTCCTGCGCCGCGAGGAGATCCGCTGCGAGCCGTTGTCGGGGAACCGGGTCCGGATAATGGTGGCGACCCGCGACGCCTGGTCCCTGGAGCCGATCGTCGACCTGGCGATGGTCGACGCGGGCACCGCATGGACGGTCGGGCTGCGCGAGTCCAACCTCTTCGGCCGTGGCAAGCGGATCCGGGCGACCTTCGCCAACCGGTTCGGCGATCCGCAGATCGGGGTGAGCTACCTCGACCCGCGCCTCCTCGGCAGCCGCTGGCGGTGGTCCCTCTCCGGCCTCGACTTCGGCAGCGGCGAGTCGGCCGCCGCCGCCGTGGCGCACCCCTTCTACTCCCTGGAGACCCGCTGGGCCGGGGGGCTTACCGCGAGCCACCGTCGCGGCGACGAGGCCCTGATCGACGACGGGGTGACTGCCACCCAGTACCGGGCCCGGCGCCAGAGCGGGCGTGCGGACCTCGCCTACGCTCCCGTGGTCGGGGCGCCGGTGGTGCACCGGATCGGGCTGTTCGTCAGCCGTTCCGAGAGGGACTTCGAGGCGACCGACGCAACGACCGCACGACTACCGATGGACCGCACGGAGGCGGCCATCGGCCTCAACTACCGCCGTCTCGGGGTCCACTACATCACGGAGCGCCGCATCGATCACTTCGACCGGCCCGAGTACCTCAACCTGGGCAACGATTTCTCCCTGGAGATCGGCTTTTCGTCCGAAGGTCTCGGCGCGGACGCGGACGAGGTCCTGTTCGCCGTGAGCGACACACAGGGCGTCGCCTTCCGGCCGGGCCACCTCTTGAGCGGCTCGGTTTCCGGCTCCGGGCGTCTCCATGCCGGCCGCGTCGACAACCTGCACGTCGGGGGGAACGTCCTATGGGTGGTGCGGGAGACGGCGATCGACGGCGCGGGCCTCCACCACACCCTCCTCGGTCGGGCCGACTTCCTGCTCACCGACCGCCTCGACGACGATCGTTTCATCTCCGTCGGCGAGTCCACGGGCCTGCGCGGCTACAGCAACCACGCCATCACCGGCCAACGCCGCCTGCGGGCCACGGTGGAGGACCGCATCTTCTCGGACCTGAGGATTGCGGACCTCCTGGCCGTGGGGGGGATCGCCTTCGTGGACACGGGCTATGTCTGGGAGAGGGGCGAGACGGTGGACCTCGCCGACCTGGCCACCGGCGCCGGCTTCGGCCTGCGCCTGGCGTGGCCGGCGGCGGCGAGCGAGCAGGTGGTACGCCTGGACGTGGCGTGGCCCCTGAACGACGTGGGCGGCGACAACGGCGATCCGAAGGTCAGCTTCCTCACCACCACGCGGTTTTAGCCGGCGACTCAATGCGGAGTTAACGCATTCAGGGGAGGAAGGCGTCGGGCCGAATTCATTCCGCCGACACCGCGTTTCCGGGCCTTTTGGTGTCGTGCGAATGAATTCGCACCTACGGGCGACATGTTTCAACGGGTGGGGTGTGCCGAGCAAAGCGAGGCGCACCGCAGTCTCCCGGCGTGGACCTCGCCCTGGGTTCGGTGCGCCGCGCGGCGCTTGGCGCACCCTACGTATGGAGGCCGGGGAGAATCGGCTCCGGCACGGTCGCGGCTGCGTTACCAACCATGGGGTAGTAGCATGGCCCCGTGCCCCCGACGATCGATCTCTCTTCCCCGACGGCAGATCCCGCGAGCAAGTCCCGCGCCATGGGCGGGACGGGGGTGACGTGGGCCGGAACGATCGCGGACATCTTCCTGACGGTGATCAAGGTGGCGGGCGGCGTGATCGGCCACTCCCAGGCCCTTGTTGCGGACGGCCTCCACTCGCTCTCCGACCTCCTCACCGACGCGGCGACCCTGGTCACCCTACGCTACGCGAACGAGCCGCAGGACGAGGGTCACCCCTACGGCCACGGGAAGATCCAGTCGGTCGGGGCCGCGGTGGTCGGGGCCATGCTGCTGATCATCGGCTTCGAGCTGGTGTTGAGCGGCGGCGGCAAGCTGTACCACTTCTGGCGTGGAGACCTGCAGGATATCGCGACGATCGCCCCCTGGGTGCTGGCGATCGTCGTCCTGTCGATCCTGGTCAAGGAGGTGCTGTACCACGCCACGGTGCGCATCGGCCGCCGCGACCAGAGCCCGGTGTTGATCGCCAATGCCTGGCACCATCGCAGCGACGCCGTCTCGTCGCTGCTGGTCCTGGTGGGCGTCGCCGGCGCCATCTACTGGCATCTACCCTGGCTGGACGCCGCGGCCGCGCTGGTGGTGGCGGCGATGGTGCTCAAGGTGGCGGTGGAGATCCTGGTCGACGCGGTGGCCGACCTGACGGACCAGGCCCTCTCGCAGGAGGAGCGCCAGCGGCTGCTGGACCAGGTGTCGCACGTCGAGGGGGTGGTAGCCTTCCACGAGATGCGCACCCGGCGCTTCGGCGGGCGTGCCCTGGTCGACCTGCACGTCCAGGTCAGGCCCT
>JASFUG010000230.1:0-5373 GCA_050050395.1 Nitrospirota bacterium | reverse complement strand
CCCAGGTCGACCGGGACCGCGCCCGCGAGGAGATCGAGCGCAGCAAGGTCGAGCTGGAGGAGCTGCTCGGCGAGGCGGTGCGCCACTTCTGCTACCCCTACGGCAGCCACGACCGCGAGGTGGTGGAGCTCGCCCGCGCCGCCGGCTACGCTACCGCCGTCACCTGCGTGCGCGCCGCCGCCACCCCGGCGGACGACCCACTCGCCCTGCCGCGCAAGGCGATCTCCTGGGGCGATTCGCTGGCCGGCTACTTCTGGAAGCTGGAGATGAAGAATCGCCGCAAGGCGGGCACAAGCGGCGAGTACACGCCGTAGCGCCTTGCCCCTGTAGGGTGTGCCGAGCGAAGCGAGGCGCACCGGAGTTTTCCCAGCTGACAGCGCTGCGGGCGGTGCGCCGCGCTGCGCTTGGCTCACCCTACGGCCTCCCGGCAAATGCCGCATCAACTGAACACTTCCGGTGGCTGCCTTGTGGTCGCCGGGACCATCCGGGACAATCCGCGCTTCGTTTTCTCAGGGGGAGCGATGCTTGATCTCAAGATCCTGCGCGAAGAGCCGGAGCGGCTCGCGGCGGCGATGGAAGCGCGCGGCGCCGTCGTCGAACTCGATCGCCTGCGGGCGTTGGAGCAGCGGCGCCGTGCGCTACTCCAGGAGGTCGAGGAGAAGAAGGCGGAGCGCAACGCCGCTTCCAAGCAGATCGGCGAGGTGAAGAAGAGGGGCGGCGACGCCGCCGCCGAGCAGGCGCGGGTGAAGAGGCTGGGGGAGGAGATCAAGGGCCTCGACGAGCGCGTGGCACAGGTGGTGAACGAGCTGGAGGCCCTGTGGCTCACGGTCCCCAATCTGCCGCACGCCGGCTGTCCCGTGGGCGAGGACGAGACCGCCAATCCCGTGGTACGGACGTGGGGCGAGGCGCGCGCCTTCGACTCCCCGCCGCTCCCCCACTGGGAGATCGGGGAGAACCTGGGAATCCTCGACTTCCCGGCGGCGACCAAGATCGCCGGTGCCCGTTTCGCCCTGTTGCGCGGCGCCGGCGCACGGCTGGAGCGCGCCCTGATCGACTTCATGCTCGACGTCCACGGCCGCGAGCACGGCTACACCGAGGTGGTGCCGCCGTTCCTGGCGAACGCGGACTCGATGACCGGCACCGGGCAGCTCCCCAAGTTCGAGGACGACCTCTTCCGCTGCCGTGACGACGACCTCTACCTGATTCCCACCGCCGAGGTGCCGGTGACCAACATCCACCGCGACGAGATCCTCCCCGAGGGAGGCCTGCCGATTCGCTACTGCGCCTACACCCCGTGCTTCCGCCGCGAGGCCGGCTCTCACGGCAAGGACACCCGCGGCCTGATCCGCCAGCACCAGTTCGACAAGGTGGAGCTGGTGCGCTTCGAGGAGCCCGAGGCCTCCGCCGCCGCCCTGGAGGAGCTCACCGGCCACGCCGAGGCGATCCTCCAGAGGCTGGAGCTGCCGTACCGGGTGGTCGAGCTGTGCACCGGTGACCTGGGATTCTCCGCCACCCGCACCTACGACCTGGAGGTGTGGGTCCCGGCCCAGGAGCGCTACCGGGAGGTGTCGTCGTGCTCGAACTTCGGCGACTTCCAGGCGCGCCGCGCCCGGATCCGCTACCGCCACCCGGACCACAAGAAGCCGCGCCTCGTCCACACCCTCAACGGCTCCGGCCTGGCGGTGGGCCGCACGATGGTCGCCCTCCTGGAGAACCACCAGCAGCAGGACGGCTCGGTGCGCATCCCTCCGGCGCTGGTGCCGTACATGGGGGGCCTGGAGGTCATCGCGCCGGCCGGGTAACGGCCGGGGTGGGGGATGGGGGATGAGGGGTGGGGGGAAGGTGGCCGGCTGCGCCGGCCAGAGAATGATGTTCGGGACGAGGGGCTAGGGATGGTGCCGGCCTGACGGCCGGCGATGATTCTTTCGTGAAGAAACCCATCGACATCTCGTCCGGCCCATTGGGCCGACCACACCCTCATCCCTCACCCCCCATCCCCCAACCCGAGGACTAACCTCCATCCTCACCCTGGCGCCATGTCCGAACCCGTTCTTCCCCTCGTCACCCTGCGTAAAGGCGAGGAGCGCCGCCTGCGCCTCGGCCACCCGTGGGTCTACTCCAACGAGGTGGCCGACGGCCTCAAGGGGCTCGCGGCCGGTTCCCAAGTGCAGGTGGTCGATCATCGCGGCGGACCGCTCGGCGTGGGGACCGCCAACCCGCGCACCCTGATCGCGGTGCGCCTCTTCACCCGCGGCCGCAAGGCGGTGGACGGCGACCTCCTGCGCCGCCGCCTGGAGACGGCCCGGGAGCTGCGCGCCGCCCTCGACCTGGGAGGCACCTACCGCTGGGTGTACTCGGAGGGCGACCGTCTCCCCGGCCTGATCGTCGACTGCTATGGCGACGGCCTGGTGGCGCAGAGCCTCACCGCCGGTGTCGATCTCCTGTGGCCCGAGGTCCTGGCCGCCCTGGTCGAGCTGGCCGGGCCTACCTGGGTCGTGCTGCGCGCCGACTCCCCGTTCCGCGCCCTGGAGGGGGTGGAGAGCCGGGTGGAGGTGGCCCACGGTCGCCTGCCAGAGGCCCCGCTGGCGCGGGAGGGTGGGGTCGAGTACCGCTTCGATCCTTTCGGCGGGCAGAAGACCGGCTTCTTCCTGGATCAGCGGGAGAACCGCGCCCGCTGGCGGCGCCTCGCCGCCGGCCACCCGTGTCTCGACCTCTTCTGTCACACCGGCGGCTTCGCCCTCGCCGCGGCGGCCGGCGGCGCGAGCGAGTCCCTCGGCGTGGACAGCTCGGAGCCGGCCGTGGCCCTGGCCCGGGAGAGTGCCGAGCGCAACGGACTCACCGCCGCCTGCCGCTTCGAGCGCGCGGATGCCTTCGACTTCCTGCGCCACGAGCGGCGCCAGTGGCCGCGGCTCAACCTCGACCCGCCGGCCTTCATCAAGAGCCGTGCCAAGATCAAGGCGGGGATCGCCGGCTACCAGCGCCTCAACGCCCTCGCCCTCGCCCGGGTCGCCCCGGGCGGCCTGATGCTGACCTCGTCGTGCTCCCATCACCTCTCCGACGACGACTTCGTGAAGCTGGTCGCCCGCGCCGCTGCCGACGTCAAACGGCCGGTCCAGATCCTCGGCCGCTTCGGCGCCGCCCCAGACCACCCCACGCTCCCGGTCCTCCCCGAGTCGGCCTACCTGAAGACCCTGCTCCTCCGGGTCATCTAGATCGGACGGATTAAGAGAATGGCTGGTCGACGTCAGAACCGGAATTTGGTGTCGGGGAGCACTGATAGTTCACGACCGCGGCGCGCGCAGTAAGCCGACATGCCGGCCAGTTGAAAGGTTGGCGCCCGGCTGAATGAAATGTTGCGCCCGGTAAAGTGAAACCCACTCGCCAGCCCGAACGCGGGGTTAACCCGCGTTTCTCACCGCCGTTGCTGCACATGTGTCGGACCCGCGGCGGGATGCCGCTGCCGACGCGTAGGGCCGAATTCATTCGGCCGACACCGTGTTTCCGGTCCCGCCGGCGTCGTGCGAATGAATTCGCACCTACGGCAAGGGGTGGCGGGAGAGATCAACCGGGCAACGTCGCCGTGGTGAGAAATGCGGGTTAATACCCTGGGGACCGTGCACAGCCGGAGACGGCAACTGCCGGCTACGACCGTCCGTCGGTCCGCTGCTCGATCCGGAGCAGAGACCCGAACAACCGGCACCGACCAGAGATTAGGGGGCAGCCGCCCGGTCGATCCGGTGGAGCTACGCTCCCGGACTTGCCGGGTTCATTGCCGATCGACGACAGTGGTCTTTACGGCCGCCTGCTCCTCACCCGTCAGCTTCGCGAGGCTGGCGGTGAAGATGCGGGCGATGCGGAAGCTCACTCCAGACCTCCGGCGAGACCGGGCGATCCGGACGCCGCCTCGTTACGCAGTCTTCCAGTCGTCGCCCGGAATGATCCGGCGCATGAACTCGTCGAACAGAGGCACGGTGAACGCGGTGTCGCCGTGGCTCGGGCTCCAAATCATGCCCTTGGCGATGAGCTGGCTTCTTGTCGGGCCGAGAGAGGTGACATCTCGCCCTAAAACATCGGCGATCTGACCGGAACGATGCGGCCCCGGACCTAATTCGGCCATGGCACGTAGGTAGCGCTTCTCAAGAGGCGTCAAGCGGTCGAACCGAACACGGAAGAAGCTCTCGTCGAGGGCCGCAATGGCTGTCTCCGAGCCCCGGTCGACATCCAGTCGCGTGATGCGGGAGTCTGCAGCCGTATCCCATGCGTGTTTGCCCCACTCCTGCAAAAAATAGGGATACCGGTGCGTCGCGGCGACGATACGATCGAGCGCGTCATCATCGATCTTCGCGCCTTCGGCCTCGGCAGGTTTGCGAATCGCGGTACGCGCAGCCTTCGCCGGCAGCGGACCGACCTCGGGAAAGTCGAACAACCGCTCCGCGTACGACTTGGCGCGACCCATGCGCCCACGCAACTGAGGCAATCCGGCGCCAACGAGCACCACCGGCAACTGCCGTTGAGCCGCGCGGTGGAGGGCCGTGATCAGCGCCGCCAGCTCATCCTCCGCGACGTACTGCAACTCGTCGACGAATAGCGCCAGAGCTGTCCCCCCCTCCTTCGCCGCTTGACCTGACGCTTCGATCAGCGCTTGCAGATCCAGCTCCAGGTCGCCGTTGTCCGCCAATCCGGGCTCGGGTTCCAGGTCGAGACCGACCTCTATGTCCTTGTATTTCACCTTGAGCGCCGTGGCGAATCCGGCCAGCCCCCGCAGTGCCCGACGCGCGAGGTCGGTGGCCCGCTCATTTCGGGAGAGCCGCAACAATGCCCGGCGCAACTCGGGCGCGAGGATGGCCGGCAGAGAGCGACCCTCGGGCGCCTCAATGCGCAGAGTCTGAATTCCCACCGCCTCCGCGTCGTCGCGCATCCGGTCAAGGAGCACCGTCTTGCCAACACCGCGCAGGCCCACCATCAAGACGCTCTTGGTCGGTCGGCCGAGCCGTACCCGCTCCAGGGCGATCCGCACCTGCTCCCGCAACTCGTCCCGTCCGGCCAGCTCTGGTGGTGGCGTGCCGGCGCCGGGAGTATAGGGATTTCTGATCGGGTCCACGGGCGCGATTATAGCGAAATTATCGAACTTATCAATTCTCTATAAATTGCCTAATCTCCATCAATCTCGGCCGCTCCCCCCTCACACCCGGAACACCTTCATCACCTCGCCGTCGAACAGGAGACGCTCAAGATAGCGGGCGGTGGGCGTACCGACCCACCAATTCTGGCGGCGGTGACCCAGCGCCGCAGGAAAATGGATTCTGGCTCGGGCGCCCTGTGGATCTTCTACAGGGGTTATCCGTTTATACCTGGATTCATGAATAACTCGGT
>JASFUG010000229.1:0-5398 GCA_050050395.1 Nitrospirota bacterium | reverse complement strand
CCACAGGTTTGGTATCTCGATCTTTTTGCCGGGAAGAATGACTATGCCGCTGCCGACAAAGGTGGCGCGGCCGGCCACAAGGAGATCAATCGCACCACGCTCTTCAACAGCGATGTCGATCAAGGCCTTTCGCGGATTGTGGTGCGAGACCAGCTGGAGCTCCTGAGGTTACGTAACATATCACCGGCCTTCGAAGGTGAGCTAGAGATCCATGACTCCGATGAGAATCGCCTGCACCTCAGCTGGAAACGCGATGGATGCGTCGCGACCTTAAATGCCGACCTGGTTGGGTATGGTTTCAGCGTTACCCATCAGGGCGAGTCCTGTGCCGAATACGTTACGTCCTATCGTTAAAATAGGCGACGGCGACGCCTTCGGCCATTTTTGGAAAGCAAATGAAGATACTGGCCACGGATCTCGATCGGACATTACTCCCGAACGGTAGCTGGGAAGCGGACCCTCAAGCGATCGACCTGTTCAATACCCTGACCGAAAAGCACGGCGTCCTCGTCGTGTACGTGACGGGACGCAACCTGACGCTCACCGAACGTGCGATCAAGGAATTCGGGGTCAGGTACCCGGACATTCTCTGTGGCGATGTCGGCACGTCGATCAGAAAGTATACGAACGGTCAATGGATGTTTGACGAGGGGTGGGTTACCCATGTCAAGCGGTCAAGCCCGAGATGGGATGCCACCGCAATAAGGGAGGCGGTGAGCGGGGTCGACGGCATACGAGAGCAGGAGCAAGAACATCTGAACCAGTTCAAGCAAAGCTACTATGTCGAACATGAGAAAAACGCGTCGGTCCTAGGACAAGTAGATGCGCTGGTAAAGGGAAGGTTCGACGAAGTCATCGTGTATAGCTTCGACTCCCAGGATGGAAAGGGGTTGCTCGACTTTCTGCCGGCAAGCGCGACCAAGCAGACCGCCCTCGAATACGTCGCCGAGGAATTCGATACCGCGAAAGAGGAAGTCGTCTTTTGCGGCGATAGCGGCAACGACATCTTTCCCCTGACAGCGGGATTCCGTGGGGTCCTCGTGCGCAACGCCGACGATCAACTGGTAGCAAACGTGAAGGAGGCGATGCAAGGGAACCCACGTCTCCACGCGTACTTTGCCAAGGGAGACTTCCGCGGTTTGAACGGCTACTACACGAGTGGCGTGATTGAAGGGGCGTACCACTACGGCATCTTCGACGATCCCGAGTAGCGATAGAAGCATCCGCGCGATGGCCCCAGAGCCCAGGGCAAGGACAATTATTGGACAAATCGCCGTTGCAGCGACCGTTCGTCCTCGCAACAGCAATGCAGATCAGGTGTCCATCCGCAGCAGGTAGTCGGCGAGGCGCTGCAGGGTCTGCTTGCCGCCCTCGATGGCGCCGTACTCCTTGACGGTCGTGGTGAAGCCGTTCGGCCCCCACCAGTGCGCCACGTGCTCGGGGTGGGGCATCGCCTTCCACACCCGCTCGCGCGGCGCGGCGAACACCCGGACCAGCACGATGGAGTAGCCGTGAGGACAGCCCCGAAGAGATCGGGGGTCTACCAAGCTCGGCGGCGCGGAGCGCGCTGGTGCTATTCCGTCCGGCATCGGCGCTCGCGGATCTGCCCCAGTCGTGCGGGCCCTATTTCCGTATCGTCGATTGGAACGTCAGTGGGGCGGATAAGAATTGGAACCGGGGGAAGGACGCAGAAGTGGCGGATTTCATCGTCTCCCATGTCACGTCGTACGGGGCGAACGTGATCACGCTGCAAGAGGTCACGGCCGCGAGCCTCGGGGACATCGAAGGGGCCCTGCCGGGTTGGGACTGCCAATACCATCAGTTCAGTAATGTCTACGAAGACGTCGATGACAAATTCGTCGATGACAACATCGCCGTGTGTGTCGACGGCACGGCTGACAGCTCTTATTGGAAACGCCTGGCCGACGTCGATCCGAATGAGCTTCCGGACGACAGGCCCCCCCTTTATTGGTGGGGCTACGTCCAGGTCGAGTACGGCGGAGTGCTGATCACGAGCGTACATACCCGCAGCTACTGGAATGATCAGCACGTGACCGAGCTCCACGAAGACGTGAAGACCGGCATCATCTCCGGGGACTACAATTTCGAATACCCGGAAACGAATCCCAACGTACCCGAGAATCCCGATTTCGATCCCAGCGTGCCCGACTGGTACCAGACCGACCTGGACCGGGAATGGACGATCGACGGCTATGAGAGAGACGCCGATGGCAACCTTATCTTGGATGAGAACGGCAACAAGATGCCCTGGGAGAAGAAGATCGACCATGTCCTCACGGTCGAGAAGCCGCAGCAGATCGACGGCTTTCCGGGAGCCGACGGAGACGACAACCCTCCCCCACCGCTCGAACCGTTTCACTCGGCCCACCGCGTACTGTTGGGTGAGCTGACGTTCGACGAGACGCCAAGCATCGCTGCCGCCATCACGAACACGGTTCAGCCCATCGAGGTCGACGGCAGTTGTACCGCGAGCGTCGAGTTCCAGATCACCCTCCACCACTATTGCTGTCTCGACCCGGACAACTGCTCGGCGAGCGCGACCTGGGCCTTCGCGTCGTACACCTCGAACGAGCCAGACGACAGCACCGGCGACGGCAGCACGATCGACGACTGCGTGGTCAATCCGGACGGCCAGGGCTTCTGCGCGCGCGGCGAGCGCATGGGCCGCTCCACGGCCGGCCTCGTATTTAAACGGCCACCCGCAACAGGACGTTGCTTTACCGGTGGCGGCAGGCAAAGATTTCCAGGGGTCTTCCCCGCCGCCCCCTGTTCCATAAGACCCGGTACGCACGTGGGACTGTCCGGGGTCGCTTCCTGCCAGTGCCACCGCATGGTTCTTGGGGAGATGATCCCAGCGGGAGGTCAGGCGGGCTCCATGATCCGACGGCACAGCGTCTGTCTCCGACGCTCCCGCCTGTCATCCCGCGACCATTCGCACACCCGTCAGCACCAGCACCACGGCGAAGGCGAGGCGCAGGGCGCGCTCCGGCAGGCGGTGGGCCAGCCATGTCCCGACCTGGGCGAAGGGAATGGCGGTGACGGCCAAGGCGAGGGCCGCCGGCAGGTGGACCAAGCCGAGGCTGGCGCCGCTCTGGCGGAGCCATTGGCGGCCCTGGAGCAGATAGACGGCAGTACCGCTCACCGCCGACACCACCAGTACCGCCGTGGAGTTACCCACGCGGCGGCGCAGGGTAACGCTTCGCCGATGGCGGGGCGCAAGGAGGCCGAGGCGTCCGCCGGGATCCTCCTCCGCGTCCCCTCCACTTCTCGGGGGCATCCAGTCGAACGCGAAAAACAAAGGCGTTTATCAGTTGATGCCGGCGAAGTTCGTCGAGCACGCCGTCATCCACTCGAAATTTTTTCAACGGGCGCTGCCCTCAGCGCGCTGCCACCCACGGCCCGGCTGCGAGGGCGAGGCCGCTCAATGATGCATTGAGCGACGCGCCTCTCCCGCGGTCGGTCACCCGGTACGCGAAGCGCCGATCGCCGCCCGGATGCGCCTCAGGGGCCCGCCGCATGGGGTCCGGCACAGTCCAGAGAGTCGAACTGCTCCGGCCGCTCGATACAGCCGCGCCCTGATCGGTCGTGGGGCACGCACACGCGGACTTCACCGCTGCACTGTGCTCCCTGGGGATCCCGTGCCTCGAACGACACCCGATAGATACGACCGTCGTGCCGGCCGGAGCGTTCGGCGCGAAGCTTGACTTCTCCTCCATCGATTGCCGCATCGGGGCAGGTCGTTCCGCTTCCATCGCCGAGGACGGGCTCGTCCTGGGTCACGGCCACGATCTCGACGGTGGTCGCATCCCCATCGGGATCGCTCACCCCGCTGATCCCAAGGTTGACCAGCCGGTGGTTCGGCGGCCACAGGATGGCCCGACTGGGGACCGCAGCGCCGCAGTCCGGCGGGGCATTGAGGACCGTGCACGCATCGCCCATCCCGTCACCATCACCGTCCGCCTGCCCAGGATTGAAGACGTCCGGGCAGTTGTCCTTCTCGTCTGCGACGGCATCCTGATCGCGGTCGGGACGGTGTTGCACGTCCTCGCATAGCGTGGGCGCGCCGCTTTCGAAAGAGGGCCGGTGGCAGATGTGCCACACCAAGGCGTCGCAGGGACTCTCCGGCGTCTGCGTCGTGAACGCCACGGTGTCCATGCTGGTGGGACGGGTTTGCGGCATGACGGTGGCCAGGATATCGGGGTCAGCGTCATCGGGATGCGCGAACCGAACGGTCCCGTCGCTAACCTGGACCGGACTCGGCGGATTCACAATCATCGCAGTGACGTCATATGCGAAGCCGAGGCCGGCGTTTTGCAGCATCACCCGCCACTCGCCGCTGCCCGGGGACGTCTCGGCGCAGTCGATCACCGCCAGATCGGCCGCCTTCGGCACGCTCGGATCGACCACCACGTGCTCGAGAAAGTTGCTGTCGGTACGGGGATCGAGGGCGGTCGGAAAGATGATGGTGGCGCGGTTGCGCACCCGTGTATTGGACGGGGCGTCGGCACGCACCGCAACCGAGTAGCTCACCGCGCGCGGTGTGGCCGGGGGCAGCACGGGATCGTTCCATCGGATGAGCCGCGTCGCCGGATCGTAGACGCCGCCGTCGTTGATCACGAGGGTCGTTTCGTCAAGGTCGCCGTCCAGGGGGTCGACGATGAGCACATCGGTCGCGTCGACGCCGCCGATGTTCTCATAGTGGATCGTGTAGGTGATGGTCTGCCCGGCATCGACGTTGCCAAATCCGAAGGCGTTGGTCGGAGGATCCGATTCCTTGAAGTTGGGATCGTTGGCATTGCACGGCGAGCCGCCCTCACCGCCGAAATTGCACGGTGTGCTGTCGCAGCAGCACGGCTGGAAGGACTCGCCGTGCAGGTTCACGCACTCGCCGTCGCCGTCGTCGCCCCCGCCATCGCCTTCGCCACCGCCCGGCTCGTCGCTGAGCGCGGGGGCGAAGAGGCCACATTCGCAGATGGGATCATCGCAGTTGCGGAGGCCGTCGCAGTTGTCGTCGGTCGGCGTCGCGCAGTTCTCACCTAGACCCGCGCGCGACGCCTTATCGAACTCGGTAGTGGTGAAGGCGACGTTGTTGGTCAGATCGGGGTCGGGCGTGGTCCCGAACACCGCCGCGACGTTGGTGAGGGTGTCCTCACAGGTGAAGGTGTAGCCGCTGTAGAAGCAACGTCCATCGCCCACCATGGGATCGCTGTCACAGTCGGCGTGAACGGTACAGTCGCGGCCTTCGCTGGAGGCCGGCGCGATGCAAGCCCCATCGATGAACGGTGCGGTAGTCACGTCCACCATCGGCCCCGTAGCGGGGTCGGGCACCGTACCGGCCGGTACGGTGGAGAGCGACCAGGTGACCACGCCGTGTGCG
>JASFUG010000228.1:0-5399 GCA_050050395.1 Nitrospirota bacterium | reverse complement strand
TTGCGGGATTCTGCCCTGGCGCCGGCGGTGGTGCGAGGCAACGACTGGCTGCTGGCGACGACGCCGGCGGCCGTCAAACAGCGCTTCCGCGAGCAGCGCCAGCGTCTGGAGACGATGTGGCGGGAACGGCCCGCCGAACGGTGACCGTCGGGGAAAGATGTGCGCCAGGGATCCTGCTTTTGTGGACAGCATGAGGTACAGTGGGCGGCCCGCCGGCCTCCTACCGAGGCCGTCTTCTGCACCCCCCGGGGAGGACGATGACCAGGGGAAACCACCCTCCGCGAATGCGCCGGCAGGATGACAACCAGCTCCGGCGTTTGATGGAGTACTACTTCCGCTCCTACCAGGTGGACTCCACGCGGGAGACCGCGGAACGATTCCTGGGGGTGTACGACTGCTTCATGCAGGCGGTGCCGCCGTCGGAGCAGGACGCGGATCGCCTCGATCGTCTGTTCCGGGCCGTCTTCGGTGTAACGGGCGGACCCCGCGAGCCGGTTGGGGACGAGGCGACGAAGCTGTCCGCGGACCTGCAGGCGCTCACTGCGCGATTCGCCCGCGAGCAGGCGCAGCGGCACGAGGAGGAGGCCCTGCGAAAGCAGGTGCAGGAAGAGCTGACGAAGGTCGAAGGGACGGTCGCCAGCCTCTACGGCGACCTCCTCAGCCAGCTCGAAGAGCGCCAGAGGACGTTGAGCGAGCGGGAGACCGAGCTGCTGAGACACGAACGGGAGACCCACGAGCGACTCCGCATCGTTCAAGCGCTCGAAGAGCAGCTTCAGACCCGATTGGAGCGAGACCTGCATCACGAGGCCCACACCCTTCTCGACGAGCGGATCGAGCTCCTCTCCGGGGAGCTCTCCGCCATCCGCGAGGAGCTGGAGGAGATCGACGAGCCCGACGCGGCGACGGACATCCCCACCGAGGTGCCGCTGCTCGGCGTGATCCGGCGGTTAAAGGTCGAGGCCAGGACGGCAGGCATCGATCCGCTCACCGGGCTACGTAGCAGGGATCGCCTGGAGCGCGACCTAGCCGACCGGTTGCAGGCCTTCCAAGGCGTACTGCGCGCCGGTGACCGCGACCTGGAGAATTTCGCCCTCCTCCACTGCCACATCGATGACTTTGATGGGATCAACAATCGCTACGGCCGGGCCGTGGGCGACACCGCGCTGCAGCGGGTGGGGCGGGTGTTGAAGACCCTTCGTCGCGGTACCGACGCGGCATATCGCTTCGGCGGTGCCGAGATGATGGTGCTCTTGCCCCGTACACCGGCGTCCGGGGCCTACAACGTGGCGGAGATCTTGCGCCGCGAGATCCGGCAGATCCAGATCCCCCTGGTCCAGGGGAGCCCGGCCGCGATCACCGTGAGCGTCGGGGTATGCGACGCCGTGAGCGCGGGTCCAGCCATCCTGAGCTGCGCGGCCCGGGCGTTGTGCGAGGCGAGCGAGAAGGGCGGCAACCGCACCGTGGTCTATGCTGAGCCGGCTTTCGTAGACGCGCTGCCCGGAGTGATTCCGGTGGAGTTCGGCGAACGGGTCCGACACCGCCTGCTACTGCAGGACGGCTTCTCGGTGGTGGCGCTGCGTAGCACGGCGCCCGGCCGGTTCGCCGAGCTCCAGGCGCGGGTAGCCGAGGCATTCCAGGACCACTCGGCACACAAGGACGACTTGATATACCTGCTGTTGGAATCGCCCGATGCGAAGGCCACCCTGGCGCAGGTGGAGGCGCACCTGGAGGACTTCCCGGTGCGCGCCGCGGCCACCGACGTGAGCGAGGCGCCGCCGGCATCGGAGGCTTCTCCCGCCGCCCGGGCCCACGCCCTCCTCGGTCAGCTCGTGGAGATGATCGAGTGACCGCCACACACCGTCCCTCCCGATAACCCCCCACCGAGCCAGCGCCTCCGCCGCGGACACCCCATCGGGACGGTGTCGCGCGCTCCGCGCAGGACACTCAACGAAAGGAGCTCCCCATGGCCAACGGCCGCCGATCCCACCACCGTCGCTACCCGATTCTCCTCACCGCCCTGCTTGTTGCCGCCACGGCGCCGGGCCTCGACGGCCGGGTGGCAGCGGACGATGCAGTCCACGGTGTGTGGAAGGGCAGCGGTCAGTTCAGCCTGCTCACCGCCTCCGGCAATAGCCGCAGCAAATCGGGGAGTGTGCGCTTCGAGCTGGTCAACGAGCAGCCGGAGATCGACCGCATCACCTTCAAGGTGGGGGCCCTGTACAGCGAGAGCGAGGGGGAGAAGACCGCCGAGGCGGAGTACCTCAACGGCCAGTACGACTACTATCACACGCCCCGCACCTACAGCCTCTACTACCTCGGGGTAGAGCGGGACGAGTTCGCCGGCTTCGACTACCGGGTCACCGGCCGCGTCGGTCTCGGACACGAGCTGATCAAGAGTGCGCGCAACCTACTGAATGTCGAGGCCGGCCTCGACTACGTGTACGAGGAGAAGGAGCCGGAGGCCGACGACTTTCCGGCCGCCCGCCTGTATGGCAAGTACGTACACAAGTTCACCGACAAGGCGTCGTTCCGTCAGGACGTCGAGATCCTGGAGAACCTGAGCGACACCGAGGACTACCGGGTGAACACCCTGACCGCCCTCGAGGTGGCGCTCAACTCCTACCTCTCCTTCAAGACCGCCCTGACGGCGAAGTACGACCACCAGCCGGTGGAGGGGAATCAGACCCTGGATTACTTCACGGAGACGGCCTTGGTGGTCACGTTTTGACAGATCGCGTTGCCCTGTAGCGGAGTTTGCAAAGCGCTCCCCCGGAGGGGAAGGGCCAGGGCGAGGAGCCCTCCATCCACGGGGGGTGAAGCCGCCAGGACATGTGCCGGGCGGCGAAGGGGGGCGCGTGGCGTCCCCCTCCATATCAGCGCGGGCTTCAGCCCGCCGGACGCCGAAACATCTTGAGAGGCCGGCCTCGGCCGGTTGAAACCGGCCCTACAAATGGGCGCGATGCCCACCCGAAGGAGCGCTGTGCCTTATTTCCGCTGATCCTCTGATCCCTTGCGCCCTCCCCCCAGGCCCCCTCCCGGAGGGAGGGGTATTCACGGACGCCCCTTCGGGGCGGCTCATCTTACGAAGGGCTGCAGGCGGTGGAGGACGTAGCGGAAGGTGCCGGTGACCACCAGCTCGTCGGTGGCGAGGCGCTTGGGGATGGGATTGTACGGGGCGCCGTCGGCCACGGCGTTCAGGGCCTCGTCGTCCAGGTCCCGGAAGCCGGAGCTTCTCAGGAGCCGGATCTCCCGCACGCGGCCGTCCTTGAGGATGGTGAATTGGATGATGCAGTCGCCGTGCTCACCGCGCTCAGCGGCGCGTTGCGGGTAGTCCCAGATGTACTCGATCTGCCGCTTGATGCTGAGAAAGTACGAGATGAAGCGGTCGTCGGCGGTGTCGAGGGGGATGGCGCGGCGGCCAGGGTAGGCGAGCCCTGGAGCGCCGGCGCGAGGCGCGGTGTACGGTGCGTACACCTCGCTCTCCCAGCTCGGCACCAGGTCAGGCGGGCGCCGGGTCGTCCTGGGGGGGCTCGGGGTGGGCGCCGGTGGTGCCCGCTCCTCGGCGGCTGCCGGCGGTTTCGCGGCTTCCTTGCCGGGCGCCGACCGTGTGGGGGAGGGTAACAGGTCACCCTCCCGCTTCACCGGCGGGGTCTGCGGAGCGGTCTCAGCGCGTTCCATCTTAGGCGGCGTGGGCTTCGGCAGTGGCGCCGGTCCGGGTGCTGTCGCCGCCGCAGGAGGCTTGGGTGCCAGGGGGCTGGTCTCCACCTCGCCCTCCAGGGGGGACGCCGTGGGTTTGTCGGTGCCCGCCTTGCGCAGGCTGCGCTCCGCGAGGGCCTCGGGTTTGACCGGCGGTGGGCTCTCCGGCGCCTCCGGCGTCTCGACGATGGGTAGCCGCTTGGCAGGCGACGCCGGGACCGGGACCACCTCGAACCACTCCTCCTCCGGGGGCAGGGGCGGTTGCCACCACTCGACCCGGAAGAGGGAGAGGAGCACCAGGTGGAGGAGGATGGAGAGGAGAAACGCGACGATGAGTCGTCGCTGCGCACGGTGGTCGTCCACCACGAAGGTCAGGCTCGGGCCGCCCGCGGGCTGGAGAAGAGACGCCATCACAATGGGAGGCATCGGCACCGATCGTCGCCGCCAATGAGATTGACGAAAAGGGTTCGAGTCCTGTCGAAGTTGACCTATTCTCTTCGCCCCACCCAAAATCGCAACGGCCGCACCGGACCTGCCATTTTGGCATTGCGGGATCCGGCGCCGGCTCCCCCATCCGAAGGACGCCCATGAGCTCGGTGTTGAACGACGACGACGATCGTGAAGAACCGGATCTCGAGGGCCAGAACGAGGGCGACGAGTCCGCGGAAGAGGCGGACCTCGGCGCCAAGCTCGACAGCCTGAAGATCTACTTCCAGGAGATCTGCCGCGTGCCCCTCCTCACCAAGGAGGAAGAGGTAGAGCTCGCCCAGCAAATCGAGGCGGGCTCGGAGGAGGCGCGGCAGCACATGATCGAAGCCAACCTCCGCCTGGTGGTGAACATCGCCAAGCGCTACCGCAACCGCGGCCTGCCGTTTCTCGATATCATCGAGGAGGGCAACCTGGGGCTGATCCGGGCGGTGGAAAAGTTCGACTGGCGCCGCGGCTTCAAGCTCTCCACCTACGCGTCATGGTGGATCAAGCAGTCGATCGAGCGCGCCTTCGTCAACCAGCTCCGGACCATCCGCCTGCCGGTGCACATCGACGATCGCCTCAACCGCCTGCTCCGCACCCTGGCCAAGGCGACCCAGGAGTACGGCGAGGTACCGTCGGACGAGGAGATGGCCGAGCTCATGGATACCACGATCCAGGAGGTGCGCAAGCTGCGCGCCTTGACCCGTGACGCCCAGTCCCTGGACGTACCCCTCGCCGACGGTTCGGAGACCACCCTGGTGGAGATGGTGGAGGACCGCGGTACGACGTCCCCCAGCTACTTCACCGAAGTGCTCAAGCGTCACGAGCTGATCCAGGCGTGGATGGAGCGCCTCAGCGAGGCGGAGCGCAAGGTGATCGAGCAGCGCTTCGGCATGCACGACGATGGAGAGGGACTGACCCTGCAAGAGATCGGCAAGGACTTCGGCGTGACCCGCGAGCGCATCCGTCAGATCGAGTCGGGCGCACTGAAGAAGCTGCGCCAGATCGTCCGGGAGTACGGCGCTGTCCTGGATGAGTTTCTGTTGGACTAATAGGGGCTAGGGGTTGGGGACTAGGGGTTAGGGTCGGTGCCGGCCCTCCGGGCCGACGATAATTTTTTCGTGGCCCTAAGTATTACCCCATCACTACCCGTAATAATCTTGATCTTGGCCGCCGGAGGCGGCGATCCACCCCCTAGTCCCTAGCCCCTAATCCCTAGCCCCTGATGTCCG
>JASFUG010000227.1:0-5407 GCA_050050395.1 Nitrospirota bacterium | reverse complement strand
CGCAAATGGGGCAGCATGGGCGTTGAACGTGGCGTACACGCGACGCAGGTCGATCTGACTCGCCCCCAGCTCCGCCCAGCGGCGGTTGAGGGATGGGGCGTTGGGGGTCTCCTGGGGGCCGAAGCAGCCGTAGCAGCCGCGGTCGTAGCTCGGGCAGAGGGCGTTGCAGCCCGCGTGGGTGACGGGGCCGAGGCACGGCGTGCCGCGCGCCACCATCACGCAGACCGTGCCGCGGCGCTTGCACTCGATACACACCGAGGCATTCTCGATCTGCGGGTTGCGGCCGTGGAGAAAGGCGGCGATCACCTCCAGGAGCTGGTGCTTGTCGATCGGGCAGCCGCGCAGCTCGAAGTCGACCTCGACGTGGTTCGCGACGGCGGTGGAGGTGGCCAGGGTGTCGATGTATTGCGGTCGGGCGTAGACCGCGGCGATGAACTCGTGCACGTCGGCGAAGTTGCGCAGCGCCTGGATGCCACCCGCGGTGGCACAGGCGCCGATGGTCACCAGTCGCCTGGAGAGCTTGCGCACCTTGCAGATCCGCTCCACCTCGCCAGGGGTGGTGATCGACCCTTCCACCAGGGAGAGGTCGTACGGGCCCTTGATCTCCGCACGTGACGCTTCGAGGAAGTACGCCACCTCGACCTGTCCGACCACGGTAAGGAGCTCGTCCTCGCAGTCGAGGAGCGAGAGCTGGCAGCCGTCGCACGAGGAGAACTTCCACACCGCGAGCTTGGGTTTACGTGTCGTCATCGTGTCGCCGAGCAAGGGTTACCGGTAAACAAATTCACCACAGAGGCACAGGGAACAGGGAACAGGGAACAGGGAGACCACGATGGCACACGATACGCCCTATCCCTTCTGTTCTGGGACTCCCGGGTGGTGAGTGCGGGTTTTCGAAACCACGAAGGGCACGAAGCACACGAAGCCGTCGCGGCGAATTGCCCTTCGTGACCTTCGTGCTCTTCGTGGTTACCATGTCTTTGCGCCTTTGCGTCTTCGCGTTGCGACCTCTGTCAGATCTCCCGGCGCCTCAGCCATGGCTCGATCGCCGACAGGGGGAAGACCGGCCCGTCCTTGCAGACGAAGGCCGGGCCGAGCTGGCAATGGCCGCACAGGCCGACGGCACACTTCATGTTGCGCTCGATGGAGAGGTAGATGTGCTCGGTGCCGACGCCGATCCGGGTCAGCTCCCGGGCGGTGAAGCGCATCATGACTTCCGGCCCGCAGACGAACGCCACGGTCTGATCGGGCGCGAAGGTCGCCTTCTCGATCAGCTTGGTGACCACACCGACCGGACCGCGCCACGTCAGGTCGGCCCGGTCCACCGTCACGCGCACGTCCATGTCGAGACGCGCACGCCACTTTTCCAGCTCCCGCTTGAAGAGAAGATCGTTGAGAGTACGGCTACCACAGAGGAGGTTGACGTGGCCGTACGACGCGCGGTCACCGAGAACGTGGTAGAGAATCGGCCGCACCGGCGCCAGCCCGAGGCCACCCGCCACCACCAACAGGTCGTACCCCCGGGTGATCACAACCGGCCACGGCGTCCCGAATGGCCCGCGCACCCCGACCACGTCACCCTTGCGCAGCTCGGTCAGGGCGTGACTCACCGCCCCGACGTCGCGGATGGTGTGCACCAGGTTGGGCCGACCGGGGTCGCCGCTGATCGAGAGCGGGATCTCACCGACCCCGAACCGGTAGACCATGGTGAACTGACCGGGGGCGAACTTGGGCGCCGCGCCGCCGTCCGCCGGCGTCAGCTCCAGGGTCACGACGTCCGCGGTCTCCCGCTTGCGCCGCACGACCCGGTATGGCGCGGGCACCATCGCCTCGGCCATCGCCGCTACCGGAGAGTCAACGCGCACCGCTTCCATAGATATCCGCGACCCGCAGCCAGGCGCCGTGCAGGCGCTCCTCCATTTCGTGGGAGAGCCGTTTCAGCAGCTCGTAGCCGAGGCCGTGATCGGCCTCGCACTTGCGCCTCATACACGCACCGTCGAGGCTGATGGCGCGGGTGAGGGTGACGGCCCGGGCGCTGACCTTTCGCACGTAGGGCGGAATCAGCCAGGTCAGGCCGAGGATCCCGCCCGGCTCCAGGGTGGCCACCACCGACGGCACTCCCCCTGCCTCCACCTCGATCGCGACCCGGCCGTGGCGGATGAGGTAGAAGTCGTTGGCCTCCTCACCTTCCCGAAACAGGTAGGCGTCGGCTTCGAACCGGACGTTCTTCGCGCAGCCCACCAAGAGCTCCAGGTGAGTAGGATCGAGGTCGGCAAAGAAGGGGTGCTCGGCAAGGATCGGTTGCAGGGTCTCCATGGTTACCTCTCTGCGCTCGCCGGGACGGTGATTGCACGGCGCAACGCCGGGACCTCCGCGGTGAGATCGATGCCGACGGGACACCACGTGATGCAGCGGCCGCACCCGACACAACCGCTGGTGCCGAATTGATCGATCCACGCCGCCAGCTTGTGGGTGAGCCACTGGCGATAGCGCGCCTTGACCGACGAACGGATGGCTCCACCGTGGATATAGCTGAAGTCTGTGTTGAAGCAGGAATCCCAGATCCGTTCACGCGCCGCGCCCTGACCGTCGAGATCCGAGACCTCTTGCACGGTCGTGCAGAAACAAGTGGGGCACACCATGGTGCAATTGGTGCACGCCAGGCACCGCGCGGCGACGTCATCCCAGTGGGGATGGTCGACACCGTCGTGGAGCGCGTGCTTGATTCCATCGGTATCGAGGTGGCGCACCATTCCCGCTGCCGTGGCGTCGGAGATCGCCAGCGCTGCCTCCACCTCCCCCTCGCTGGCCTGGCGGTGGGGCACCTCTCCCATCACCTCGCGCCCAGCAACGCTGCCGACTTCGACGACGAAGTGGTGATCCTCACCCGCGACCTCGGTGAGGGCGAGGTCGAACCCGTCGTGTGCCCGAGGGCCGGTCGCCATCGAGGCGCAGAAACAGGTCTCCGCCGCCCGGGCGCAGTTGACCGCCACCACGAACAGGTCGTCCCGCCGGGCGGCGTAGCCAGCGTCGACGAACGGGCCGTCCAGGAAGATCCGGTCCTGAATCGCGATCGCCTCGATCTCGCAGGGGCGCACGCCGATGAAGGCGTACCGCGACCGGTCGGGCGACGCCGCCTGCGTCGTGAAGCCGTCGCCGGATCGTTCCAGGCGGAACAGGGTGACGCGCGGCGGATGGAGGAAGCGCTTCCACGAGTGCGGCCCCACCACGTAGGCGAAATACGCCCCGTCGTCGTGCTGCTGCAGTCGGTAACTTCCCGGGTGTTGGTCGTCGACCCAGCCTACCGGCAACTCGTCGGCCGACGCGATGGCATCGTAGACGATCGCCCCTTGATCCAGCCGCGGCCCGATTAACGAGTGGCCTCGGCTACGCAGCGCCTCCAGCAGCACACGGAGCCCGCCAGGATCGAGGACTAGATAAGGCGTGGAAGCCATGGCTCGGGCACGGTTACCGGCGGTACGTGGGCTCCGGAGCGGACGGACGGCGACCCTCAACTCAAAGAGGATCCATCGGTAGGTGCGTCTTTGGGCATTATACCGCGCGCCGCCTTCCCCATCGCGGGCTCTACGAACAGGGTACAGCCGGTCGGCCACCCGCCCATCGCGCCGGAGGATACCGTCCCGGCCTTGCCTCTCCTCCCCGAGCATGGCTCGACACCCTTCCCGATCCCCCCGGCCACGCTGGCTTTGGCCGGCCCTGTCCGCCGTCGCGACCGCCGCCGTGCTGTGGGCGCTGGCACCGGCTCTGGTGCGCTGGCAGCTCCAGCGGCGGGTCGCGCACTACTGGCCTGGGACAGTCGCCATCGACCGCGTCGCCCTGCACGGTTTCAGGACCTTCGAGCTCCTCGGGGTCACGGTGCGTAATGGCACAGGAGCCACCGTTGTGGCGTTCCCATCGATCGCCGTCGCCATCGAGAAGGTCGACTGGACCGGCCCGGTGGCGGCACGGCTGGCGATCCGTGGGCTCACCGTGGGTGCGAGCACACCCGAGCAATCGATCACCCTGCCCGTGACGATGGCGGGCGCGGTAGTCACACCCCATCGCGGGGTCCTCCACCTCGATGGATGGCGCATGGCCTACCGCGATGTTCCGATCGCCCGGGAGATCGCCGCGGACCTTGAATCAACCGACTCGGGGCTCACGGTCGACGGCCCGGTCGGGCGTCTCCTCGGAGGCTCCCTAGGAGTGGCAATGCGCCCCCGTCAAGAGGCGATCGCGGCCGGAGTCACGGGCGTTACGGTCTCGCTGGAGGCGGTCTCGCTCGCCGCCGTCCAGGGGCTGCTCCCCGCCGACGAGCAGCTGCCGCGTGGATCCGCGACGATGGAGCTCGCGATCCACAGGGAAACCGAGAACGGCTGGATGGCGAACGGGCAACTGCACATGGAGGACGTCGATCTCCGCGGCGTCAGCGTGGCCCGCAAGCTGTCTCACTTCATCGGCGTCGAAGACCTCGCGCCGTTGGCGGCGACCGAGGTAGAGATCGAGTTCGGCCTGGTCGGCACGGTCGCCACCGTCACTCAAGGCCGCATGGCCAGCGGCCTGCCGGAGATCGCCATCGAGCCGGGCAGCCGCATCGACCTCGCCACCGGTCGCATCGATGCCAGCGTGGTCCTGGCGGCGGGCGCCAAGCTCGGCGAGCTACCTCTCCTCCACCCGGTGGGGAACCTGGTCAAGAGCCTCACCCGCATCCGCATCCACGGCCACTGGCGCGACCCGGAAGAGACCCTCTTCAGCCGCGACTGATTCCCACCGGCCTTTTCACCACAGAGACCACAGAGGACAAATGGAGAGGCCGAATCGCAATAGCCGGCCCACGGTCGGTCTAGGGGCCGGTTGAAGAAACGACGGATGCCCACAGGCGAACAAGAATCGCGCATGGCGCGCCCCTGATCATCTGCGATTATCAGTGTCCATCTGGGGTCATCTGTGGCTCCAAACCTTCTCCACCACTTCGTCTGCACCTCGGCGAACCTGCCCTGGGCGCAGCTCGACCCTCTGTGTGCTCTGGGTCTCTGTGGGGAAACCCACCCGTCAGCCGAGCTCGGCGTCGAGGGTGGAGAGCTTGGTCTCCAATGCCGCCTTGCGCGTAGCCAGCAAGGCGCGGCGCTCCCGGTCGAGCCAGGCGAGCCAGGCGACCATCCCTTCGCCGCTGGTGGCAGAGAGCTGGATGACGTCGATGGCGTGATTGCAGCGCCGTGCATACTCGACGCAGCGGGCCACGTCGAACTCGACGTAGGGCAAGAGATCGACCTTGTTCACCACCATGATATCTGCGGCGGCGAACATGTCCGGGTACTTGAGGGGCTTATCCTCGCCCTCGGTGACCGACAGGATCACCACCTTGTGGGCCTCGCCGAGGTCGAACGGCGCGGGACAGACGAGGTTG
>JASFUG010000226.1:0-5467 GCA_050050395.1 Nitrospirota bacterium | reverse complement strand
TCCCCGCAAGGTCGTGGGGATGATCAAGCGCCAGGACGTGATCCGCGCCTACAACGAGTCGGTCCTTGAGCGACCGCGCGACCACTACGACGCACCGGTTTAGTGAGCCGCCGCTGCCGCTCCACGCGCCGCCGACCTTGAGCGACGCACCGCAGGTGACCATTCCCTTGACAGCCCGTCGGGCCTTGCACACAACCTGTTGGTTTTATTGAAGTCTAGATTCATGGTGGGGATGTTCCGGCGCGGTAGATCCAAATGGATCTGGATCCATCAACGGCCCCGAGGGAGATGCTGTTAACCAGCCTTTACAGGTCCGAGTTTCGATTAACACATTGTTTTCTAACCGTTTGCTCCCAGATCTCCCGATGCGCGGGTGAAAAGATGTTCGGAAACCTTACAAATCTCGGGGCCACGAGACGGATGGTGCGCGGTCCTCAAACCGGCACCGCGGTCACGGGGAGCGGCACCCTGGCCGCGACCGACCTTGGTCGCATTCCCGGAGTCGCGCCGCGCGCTGAACAGGACCTGAGCCGCCTCTCCTCTCGGCGTGCCCACCCCGCACCGTCCCGGTCGCCGGCGGGTCATTGGTCGCGACTCGGCTTGTCGCCGCTTTCAGGCTGCCAAGCCGCTGACTTTATTGGGCGGTGGCTGCGCCGGACACTGTTTCATCTTGCGACGCCAACGCGGTCTCGGCGTCGCAAGATGAGTTGCCGCTCGGTTGCCGGGCGTCGGTGTCGATCGCTGGCGTCGGCGCACGAGTGGGGTAAACGCCTCAAACTATTCACTCGTGGAATCGCGAGGCGCGATGGCCAGCCGCCACGCCGTGACCCACGGGGTGGATGGCACCGGAATTGCTGGCTCTTTTATGGCGAGAGGTCGCCGATCTGTACCAACAACCAAAACGTGCTATACGAGGTGGAGTGACCGGACACCACAACTTCGAGTAGCGTGCCCACCCGATAAGGGCAATGCCATGAGAGACCAAGACCTTCCGAACCGTGAGCCCACCACGCCCCTGGAATCGGCGCAGGGTGAGCCCGCGTTTGCCGAGGATATGGATCGGCCCGAATCGCGGGGCCGCCGGCAATTCCTGAAGCGGGCCGCCGTCGCGGGCGCCCCGGTCATCCTGACCGTGGCGAGCCGCCCGGCATGGGGGCACCCGTGCGCCCCTTCCGGCATGTGCTCCGGCAACGCGTCGTATGCCAACCCGAATCCTGAGACCGAATGCTTGGTCGGTTACGGTCCCGATGAATACGATAGCGGCCTCGCTCCATGGCCCGGCAGCGTCCCCGATGGTTCCTACTTCGACGAGGTGTTTGGGGTAGGGCCACACAGCAAGTTCAAGCAGATTATCGGGCAGCCCCAGAACTACAGCGAGTTCGAACGCGCCTCCGTTGCCGCCCTGCTGAACGCCGCATCGGGTCTCATGCCCTACCTCGGTTCGGATCTGGAGGCCGTGGCCACGATCATCTGCATGGTCCATGACGTCGTGGCGAACGGTTCGTTCGTGGCGGCGCCGAATTGCTCCTGGGACATGCAGCAGGTACTCGACTACTTCATCCTCACCTTCTACGGGCCTTAGGGGTTACCGTCGCGACACGACGGCGCCATGGCGAGCGGCTCTCGTTGGCAACTCACCGCCCCCGCCGAGATGCGGTGGGTACAATGGGGCGATGAGTGGGTCCTCTACCACGGGGCATCGGGAGACACCCATCTCCTGGACGGCCTCGCGGTGGAAGTGCTCCGATCGTTGGAACACGCACCGGCGACGGCGGAGGGGCTGGTCGCGGGGCTCGCCCAGGATGGTGATGAGGAGACGCGGCGCCAGCTCTCCGCCTACATCGATTCCTTGGTCTCGACCCTGGCCCGGCTCGGCGTGATCGAGCCGGCGTGAGCCATGAAGATCTCCGACCTCCCTGCCGACGACCTCGCCGTGCGCCTGCGCGGTCCTGGGATTCATCTGCGCACCGGCCCCTTCGTCTGCCACCTGCGCAGCCCGATCCGGGGCGTCGCCACGGGCCTCCACCTGCTCTACGGAGACCACGCCCTCAGTCCCGATACCGTATTCGCCGACTTCCACGTGCAGCTCACCCGGCCGAAAGGGCTGCGGCGGTGGCTCCGGCCCCAGGTGGTCTTCCACTTCGACGACCAGATCCCGTTCAAGCCCCTACCCCTCGTTCAGGCATTCCCCATGCTGGAGTGGGGCCTGAACTGGTGCGTAGCCAACCACGCCCATCAATACCTCGTGGTGCACGCCGCGGCGGTCGCCAAGGATGACTGGGCGATAATCATGCCCGCCCCGCCCGGCTCCGGAAAGAGCACCCTGTGCGCGGGGCTGGTCGCGCGCGGTTGGCGCCTGCTATCCGACGAGCTCACCCTGATCTCCGTCGACGACGGTCTGATCGCCCCCCTCCCCCGCCCGGTCAGCCTCAAGAACCAGTCGATCGAGGTGATGCGGCAGTTCGCGCCGCGCCTCTCCATGACCGACGAGTGCCACGACACTCTCAAGGGGACGGTCGCCCACATGGGCCTGCCGTACGGCAGCATCGCACGCGGGGACACGCCGGCGCGGCCGGCGTGGATCGTCTTCCCCCGCTACCAGGCGGGGTCCGACACCTCCCTGGCGCCGCGCAAGAAGGGGGAGACCTTGCTGCAGGTGGCGCAGAACGGCTTCAACTACAGCATTCTTGGACGACGCGCTTTCGACCTTCTCACGGACACGGTGGGCCACTGCGCTTGCTACGACTTCACCTACAGCCGCCTCGCCGAAGCAATCGACCTGTTCGACGCACTGGAGCCGGTGGCGGCTCCGACCGCGGTGGCGGTATGACCACGCCCCTCGATCAGCTCACCCCGGTCCTTCGTGAGCCGCAATGCCTCACGACCCTGGGCCTCGCCGAATGGGACCTGCTGATACGACAGGCGCGCCGTGCCGACCTCCTCCCACGCCTCTGCATCCTCCTCGCCGAGCAGGGCGCCCTGGACGCCGTGCCCGAGCGACCCCGCAACCACCTGCTGGCCGCCCGGGTAGTGGCGGACAAGCACGCCCAGCAGGTGCGCTGGGAGATCAGTCGCATCCGGCGCGCCCTCGCCCCGACGGGCCTGCCCCTGCTGCTGCTCAAAGGCGCCGCCTACCTGGCCGCCGGCCTGCCGCCGGCGCGCGGGCGGCTGTTCACGGACATCGACCTGCTGGTGCCGAAGGAGGGGCTGCAGGCGGTGGAGCGGATCCTCCTGTTTCACGGCTGGGTCACCACCCACCTGGACGCCTACGACCAGCGTTACTACCGCCAGTGGATGCACGAGCTGCCACCCCTGCGCCACATGCACCGACACTCGATTCTCGACGTCCACCACACCATCTTGCCGGAGACCGCCCGCCTCCATCCCGACCCCGACAAGCTGCGCGCGGCCGCCCGCCCGGTGCCCGGTATGGACGGCGTGCAGGTCCTGGCACCCACGGACATGGTCCTGCACAGCGCCACCCACCTGTTTCACGACGGCGAGCTCAACCACGGCCTCCGCGACCTGGTGGACCTCGACGACCTGCTACGCCACTTCGGAGCCGACGAGCGCTTCTGGCGGCACCTGGTCCGACGTGCCGAAGAGCTGCAGCTCACCCGCCCGCTGTACTACGCGCTGCGTTACACCCGGAGCATCCTTGGCACTCCGGTGCCCGACGCGGTGATGGCAGCGGCCGACGCCGGCCGCCCGCCAACCCCCGCCAATGCGGTCATGGGTGCCCTCCTGCGCCGTGCCCTCGCGCCGGAGCACTCGACGTGCGATGACCGCCTCACCGGCGTCGCGCGCTGGCTGCTGTACGTGCGCTCCCACTACCTGCGCATGCCCCTGTGCCTGCTCGTGCCGCACCTGGTGCGCAAGAGCCTGAAGAGGCGCGAGGCGCTTGCCGCGCGACCGGCCCGCCTGGTGATCACCGAGAAGTAGGCGAGGGGTGCGGCGGACCGCTGGCACGTTGCTCGAGGAGGCGCTCGTCGGCGCCAAAGAAGGTGACGCTGCGCGTGTCGACCCCGAGCCCGAGCGCCGTCCCGGGCACGCCTCCAACGATGCCGGCCAGGCGCGCCGTGAGCGAGCGGCCCGACGTGGCGGGACCCGCCGACCGGCGCTCGGCCGCCACGCCCGGCACATCGAAGTGCACCAGGGTCTCGTGGCCGAGGGGCTCGATGGCGGTGACGCGAACCTCGATGCGGCTCGCCGCGCCGACGGCGTCGGCGGGCACGAATGCCTCCGGCCGCAAGCCGGCGATGAGCGGTTGGCCCAGGTAGCGATCGAGGGCCGGGTAGGCAGCGACGGCGTGCGGGTCGACCGGCAACCGGTGGTCGCCGAAGTCGAGGGTGACGCCGCCGCCCTTGGCGCGGCGCAGGATGGTGGGGATGAGGTTCATCCCGGGGCTGCCGAGAAAGCTCGCGACGAAGGTGTTGGCCGGCCGCTGGTAGAGCTCCTGCGGCGCACCGACCTGCTGCAGCCGGCCGGCGTGTAACACCGCCACCCGCTCGCCGAGGGTCATCGCCTCCACCTGGTCGTGCGTGACGTAGACCGTGGTGACCCCGGTCTTCCGCACCAGGGCGGCGATCTCGGTGCGGATCTCGCCACGCAGTCGGGCGTCGAGGTTGGAGAGCGGCTCGTCCATGAGAAACAGAGCGGGATCGCGCACCATCGCCCGTCCCATGGCGACCCGCTGGCGCTGGCCACCGGAGAGCTGCGCTGGCCGGCGATCGAGCAGCGCCGTCAACCCGAGGGTATCCGCCACGGCCGCCACCTTGGCCACGATCTGCACCTTCGCGAGGCGACGCATGCGCAGAGGAAACGCGAGATTGGCACGCACCGTCATGTGCGGGTAGAGGGCATAGTTCTGGAAGACCATGGCGACGTTGCGTTCCTGGGGTGCGAGTGCGTTGACCACTCCGCCATCGAAACGGATCTCGCCGTCGCTCACTGAATCCAGACCGGCGAGCAATCGCAGCACCGTGGACTTACCGCTACCCGACGGACCCACCAGGACCAGCAGCTCACCCGGCTCGACGGTGAAGGCGAGGTCGCGCACCCCCCAGCTTCCGTCGCCGAATCGCTTTGTGACCCCTGTCAGCTCTACTCGGGACATGGTCCGTGGATGCTCCCCCTGCACGGCGCCCCGACATCCGGTGCAGATGACCGGGGGCCTGACCGACCCCCACCGTGTACCACGCGCTCGCCCGTGGCGGAAGTCGCACGCCGTCGCCTCCTGGCCGGACACCGCGTCGCCCAGAAAAGAGCCCGCCGGGTGAGCGGGCGCTCTTTCGCAATGATATGTCGATTCGGTTGCTAGGCCGCATTTGTCACCAGGGATCGTCGCGAGAGCGTGCAAACGTCCGTAGATCCGGGCCGGCCCGCAAGTTCGAGCCCGCAGGCAGGCTTGCGGCCTGTTGAGGACTCGGACGAGGACACGGCCAGGAGATGCGGGCGGTTGCGCGGG
>JASFUG010000225.1:0-5471 GCA_050050395.1 Nitrospirota bacterium | reverse complement strand
ATGCCGATGACCTGTTCGTGGTGGACATCGAACAACCTGATCTGCCGGTGGTCTTCGTCCGTTCGGACGCCCTGGTCAGTGACTTGGAGGACACCTTCGACGTCGATTTCTTCGGCTTCCAGTTCTCGGAGGTGACCGACGTCAAGTACCGCAAGATCATCGTCGAGGATGACAACTTGTTTGTGTGGTTCGACTTCACCGTCGACACAGATGCGCTGTTCGTGCCCGAGGGAACCGCTAGCAGCGTCGCCGTGATCCACAATGTCGATGACTTCCCGTTTCGCATCAAGGGGAGGCAGACGGGCACCGGGGTGCAGGACTTCCTGCTCAACAACCTGGCGGACACGGGCGACGAGATCTTCAGCTTCGACTACGAGGACGGGCGGCTCTTCCTCGGCTTCCGGGAGGTCCTCGATGTCCTGCCGGTGGGCGATGAGGGCGAGGACATCGACCTGGATGAGGGGGGATGCGGCGGCATCTTCGACTGTCTGGTGGACCTCTTCCGGGGGGGCAACAAGTCACGCTACCGTGACCTTGTGGTCGACGGAGACACGGTGTACATCGTCTTCGACGACGGCCTGCTGGTGAAGCGCGTGAGGGGCATCCGCGGCGCCGACAAGATCGAGCAGCAGGAGATCCTGGAGATCGAGCCGACCCTCACCTTCCGCGACAGCGATGGCTTCAACCGGGTCCTGGTCGACGACGACCAGGTTTACCTGGCGGACCGCAACGGGAATATCCTCGTGCTCGACGACGCGGACACCCCCACCCCCGGCGTGGTGGGTGCCGTGGTCAACGCCGGCGCCGCGTCCGACGGCAAGGTCACCCGCATGGAGGAGGACTTCGGCGACGTCTTTCTCGCCACCGACGACAACGGCCTGTTCATCATCAGCGCCTTCGGCTTCGAAGGTGGGTCTAGTTCCGGCGGGATCGGTGGCGGTGGCGGTGGCGGGTGCGTGGCTCGTCCGGCGGCGGGCATAGATCTCGCCACGTTGGCGCTTGCGCTCGTGCCCTTGGTGACGGTGGTGGTATGGCGCCGGTGGCGACGGGGGCAAACCTGAAGATGGCGTCCGATGGGCCGCCATTCAGGTCCGGTGGCGGCGGCATCGGTGCTTGCAGGAAGCGACCGGGGAGCTGGTTCCGGGTCGGTCTGAGTATCGCGCTTGTCGCTCTGCTCGCCCGGCGAGTGGAGTGGCGTGAGGTCGCCGTTATTCTGCGCGACTTGCGGGCAGTGCCGCTCACACTCGGCTTGGGCGTCTTTTTCGGCGCGCAGCTGCTCAGCGCCGCGAAGTGGCGATGGATCGCCCGCTCTCTCGGCTGTGCCGGGGCGCTCTCGCGGCATGTGCGCCTGTACTTCGCGGGCATGTTTCTCAGCCTGTTTCTTCCTGGCTTCGTCGGCGGTGATCTGTTTCGAGCGATCGGCCTGGCGGGGGGCAACGGCGGCTGGATGCCCACGAAGGCGACCCTCTGGTCCGTGTTCCTGGAGCGGCTCACGGGGTTGTGGGGGCTGTTGCTGCTCCTCGGCGTCGGTCTCTGTCTTCACGGTCCGCTCGCCTGGTTGCGCGTGGCAGGAGCGGTCGGGGGTCTTGCGGTGTGCGCCGCGCCGTGGGTCTACCTGCGGCTCACCCGCCGTGATCGGGCGTGGAATATTCCCGCGCGGGATGTCGCCGTTGTGCGCGATCGTCGCCGGGTGGCGGCTGTACTGGCGATCTCGTTTCTTGTGCAAGGGCTGTATGCATGGGTGCATCTCATCCTTGCCATGGCCCTGGGTATCGGGTTGGGCTGGAGCCCATGGCTTTGGGTGGCTCCGGCCGTCGGTTTGGTGGCCAGTCTGCCCATCAGTCTCGGCGGACTCGGCCCGCGGGAATGGGGATACCTTGTTACCTTGCAGTGGGCCGGTCTCGACCGGGAGCGGGCGGTGGCGTTTGCCGCCACCTGGCTCCTGACGGTCACGGTGGCGAGCCTGATTGGGGGGGGGGGCCTGCTCGGGGCGCGGAGTGGGCCAGCACTCCGCGCGGGTAGCCCGGCGGCGGGTCGACCGCATGAGTGACGGACATCCTTCCGGCAATGTGCACGACGCCTGTGTCATTCGTTCGGGTGACGTCTGGGGCCAGAACGCCAGCCTTCCGCCTCGCGCGGTAAGCGCCGGAGGAAGGGGGCTGCGTGGCCACTCGTCGAGCGTGCGAAGGATGCGCGCGATCTTCCGGCATGACGCATGCCAGCGCCGCGGGGGGCGTAGCCACGGCGCGAATTTGCCGCACAAGGCTAAAATGCCCCTTTTCGAGGCGGAATTTACCCTGCCGTGGTGGCCGGACGATAAATGAGGGAGCGATCGGCCGGCGTGGCGAATTTCGAGCTCGCCGTACCGGCAACCTGCCGAGCCACGAACAGACGTGACACACGACCCCCTCATCTTGGTGGTAGACGATGCGATCGAGGTCGTCGCGCTCCTGCGCAAGATCCTGCACAAAGCCGACCTAAAACAGGTGCAGGCATTCACCGACCCGGTCGAGGCCCTCGGATGGATCCAGGAGAACGCGCCTCACGTGGTGCTCCTCGATATCGAGATGCCGGAGATGGATGGTTTGAGCTTCCTCCGGCACGTGCGGAACAACCCTACGACCGAGATGCTGCCGGTCATCGTGATGACCTCCATCAACGTCCGCGAGGTCAAGCTCGCGGCGCTCGATGCCGGCGCCACGGACTTCGTCCACAAGCCGTTTGACCAGCTGGAGCTCGTGGCACGGGTACGCAACCTCTCCCAGTTGAGCACCTATCAGAACATGTTACGTTCCTCCAGCGACCATCTGTCGGCGCTGGTCCGTGAGTACAGCCAGAGCCTCGACGAGAGCCGGCGTGAGATCATCGCAAGGCTCGTACGGGCAGCGGAGTTCCGTGACAACGAGACCGGCCTGCACGTGGTTCGTATGAGCCACTACGCGATGCTCACGGCCCGGGCCATGGGGCTTGCGGACGAGGAAGTGGCCACGATCTATCAGGCGAGTCCGATGCATGACGTAGGCAAGATCGCCATCCCGGACCGGGTCCTCCTGAAGCCGGGAAAGCTGGACCAAGGGGAGTGGGAGATCATGCAGTCGCACACCACCCACGGTGCGAGGATCCTCGAAGGGCACTCCTCACCTCTCATGCAGGCCGCCGCGGAGATCGCCCTCCACCACCACGAGCGATGGGATGGTGCGGGGTACCCGCACGGTCTGGCCGGCGAGGCGATCCCACTGCACGCCCGAGTCGTGACGGTCGCCGACATCTTTGACGCCCTCACCTCCGAGCGGCCATACAAGGAGGCATGGGCAACCGATCGGGCGGTCGAGCTGATCCGTACCCTATCGGGGAGCCAGGTGGACCCGATGGTGGTCGAGGCCTTCTTCTCTTGTCTGCCCGATATCCTTGCCGTGCACGAAAAATACTGCGACCCGCCGCGAGCGGTGCCGTACCTCGCTCAGGTGGCGGGCTCGGTCCTGCAATAAAACGGGGTGCCGGCATATCCGGCACCCCGTTCCGATTTGCCGATCGCCCCGTGACTTACGGGAAATTGATCGACGCCATCACGAAGGCCCAGTGACCGATGTCGTCGTTGTTCGCATGGTCGAATCGAGCCTCCATTGCCTCATCCTGGAAGAAGACCGAGTAACCGGCATAGATATCGAGCGGGCCGCTCTTGGTCTTGAAGCCGAAGTCGAGCTCGGTGCCGAGGGCGTCCTCGCCATCGAGCCGCGCCTTGTCGTCCTCGGCGGTGGTGAAGTAGTGGGCGTCGACGCCGGCCTTGGTGGGGCCGCCGAACGTGTACCACGCCTTGGCGTGGTAATCGATCAGGCCGAGGCCTTTCACGTCATCACCCGTGCTGCCGAAGTTCGTGAAGTAATCCATGTAGCCGTAAAACCTGTGGTTCGTGGCGAGCAGGGTGTTGAACGACTCCACATCGGAGTCGCTGGAGTCATCGTCACCGGACAAGTAGTCGATTCCCGCGCCGACAACGACGTCGCCGGTCTGGAAGCCAACGTTCGCGGCAACGAGATACGCGCTAATGTCGACGTCGCCCATGTCGCCGGTCTGCCAGTCCGCGGTGAAGTCGTAGCTCACGTCACCAGCCTTGCCGTCGTAGTAGAAGCCGAGGGTGTAGAGGTTGAGATTCGTCATGCCGTCACGCACGTAGTAGACGTGGGGCTGGAAGGTCTGGTCCTCGGCCACGGTCCAGGCCGAGTGGAAGCCGGCGGTCCACATGTCCTCGTCTTCCCCTTCATCGACGTTCGGGTTGGCCTGGCGCAAGTCGCCACCAAAGCCGATAGCGTCCTCCTCATTCAGCTGCAGGAGGAAGGGGATCACCACGCCTTGATCGCCGATGGCGCGGGACAGGACGATGCCATCGAGGGAGCGGGCGTTCTGGGTCCAGTTCACCGCGCCGATCAGTCGCTGGTCGGCGAAGTTGATCTCCTGGCGACCGACCTGAACTCCGATCCCGGTGTCGAAGACGTCGTCGACCTTGAAGAACGCCTGATGCATGTCGAGACCTTCTGCACTGGCGTCGGTGAGGGTGTCGTCCTCCTCACCCCAGACGCGCACGTCCTGGACTTGGAGGAAGGCATGGTAGCGCTCATGATCGACCTTGGCGTTCAGGCGGGTGCGCTGGGAGTTGACGACGTCGGTGCCGGTGTCGTCGTTGAAGTCACGGGCGTCTGCCTCACCGCGGTACCGGAGTTGTAGGCCCATCTCGAGACTCGCCGCGGTGGCGATCGCCGGCGCCAGAATGAGCCCCGCCACCAGGCCGAGACCGACGATGGCCTTCCCAGTCAATGTGGTCTGCAAATTTTTCATGCGATTTCTCCTCCAACCTCCTCCCGTGTGGTTGTTGGTCGTCCGCGAAGGGCCGCGTTCCGCCGCGATCTAACCTGCTAGCAGTTTGAGGGTGGTTGCCAACGGGCTCGTTGGACTTTGCGGGGAGCGTGACGGGAAACTACCGGCGAGGGGGAGGGGCCTCGCCGATAGCTCATAAGGGCGCACCTGGAGGGACACTTCCGATACGAGACAGCGTATCGCCTGAGCGATTCGAAAAGGTTGGCGAAGCGGTCTCAGTGGGTCAAGAGGTTTGTCCAAAATAACGATCGACCGATCGTGATTACGGAGATTTCTTACGATAGGCTGTTGCAGGTTGTGCATTCCGTCTAGCGGAGATGCGGGTCAATCCTTCGCCGAACAGCCGCGCGCGTTGCCAGCCGCGAGCTGCAATGCCGAAGCGCGGCCAGATGAGGCCAAGGGGGCGATCGCGAATCTCGGTCCCCCACCAGAGGTAGTGGACCGTCGTCACGATGTTGATCGGGGTAGGCGCGCGATCCTTCAGCACGAGCCGCGTGGGGACCCGTCCCCCGTGAGCCACGACCGCGCGGTGCAGGATGCGATACGCCTGTCGCCACGCCGCACGGCAGGTGACCACGGGAAACACCGGCTTGCCACGC
>JASFUG010000224.1:0-5478 GCA_050050395.1 Nitrospirota bacterium | reverse complement strand
TGGGGTGGGCAGCTTCGCCACCCTCTCCCTGCGCGGCAGCGGGGCGAACCAGGTGGCGATCTTTCTCGACGGCGTCCCCTTGAATCGCGCCGACAACGGCGCCGTCGACCTCTCGACCCTGCCGCTGGCCGCCCTGTCGCGGGTCGAGGTCTACCGCGGCGCCTCCCCGGTGGGCCTCGGCGGCCAGGGGATCGGCGGGGTGGTGAACATCGTCACCCTCACCCCCGACGAGCCGCGCACCACCCTGTCCGCCACCGCCGGCAGCTTCGGGACCATCGAGGGCGCGGCCACCCGCAGCCAGCGCGTCGGCCGCGTGGACCTCCTCGCCCATGTCCAGGCCCTCCACAGCGACGGTGACTTCCGCTTCGACGACGACAACGGCACGCCACTCAATCCGGACGACGACGACGAGGTGCGGCGCCGCAACAATCGCCAGGACCAGGGCAACCTGCTCCTGAAGGCAGCCGGTCCCCTGGGAGCGGGACGATGGCAGCTCTCGACCCTGACGTTCACGCGTACCGCCGGCGTCCCGGGGATCGGAGCCTTGCAGTCGGAGGAGGCACGGCTGGCACAACTCCGGGAGGTGGCCTCCCTCACGCTGTCCATACCGCGTCTCGGCCCGGTGGAGGACGCGGAGGCGCGCCTCTTCGGTCAGGTCGTGCGGCTGGACTTCGAGGACAAGCTGGGGGAGATCGGCCTGGGCCGCCAGGACAACCGCGACACCACCGTGGCCTACGGCCTGACCGTGCGCGGCGAGCGACCGATCGGCGACCACCACCTGGCAACCCTCCTCCTCCAGGGGGAGGAGGAGCGCTACACCGCCACCAACGACCTGGCCACGCCTTCCGACGCCACACCCCAGGAGCGCCGAGGCACTACCGTCGCCGCGGAAGACCGGATCACCCTGTGGGACGAGCGGTTGGAGATCGCCCCCCTGCTGCGATATCAGCACTATCGCTATGACTTCGCCGGGGACGTCACCTTTGCCGGGAGTCCCCGTGCGGTGGGCGCTCGCGATACCGCCACCCATCTCACCGGTAAGCTCGGGGCCCGCGTCGACCTGGACGGCGGTCTCTCCCTGCGGGCAAGTACCGGCCGTCACGTCCGCGAGCCCACCTTCGGCGAGCTGTTCGGCGACCGCGGCGGCGTAGTGGGTAACCCGGAGCTCACGGCCGAGCGCGGTACCACCTGGGACATGGGCGCCGAGTGGAGCGGCGATCTCGGGCCGATCGCTGCCCACGCCTCCTACGCCTACTTCGACCTGCGCCTCGACGACCTCATCCAGCTCGTCCAGACCGGCCAGCGCGTGGCTGTGGCACGCAACATCGCCGCCGCACGCATCCGCGGCCACGAGGTGGCGATCGACCTGCGCCACGGCGCCCTCCACCTGGCCGGCAACTGGAGCCACCTGTTGAGCGAGGACCGCTCCGACGACGCCTTCGCCCGCGGCCACCAGCTGCCGGGACGACCCCGGGACGAGGTATTCGTGCGCCTCGCCCGGGAGGGCGAGCGGATCGCCCCCTTCTACGAGCTGCACCACGTCTCCGGCAACCACCTGGACCGCGCCGCCCTGGTGGAGGTCGATGCCCGTACCCTCCACGACGTCGGGGTACGCCTGCGCCCGGTCGTGGCCCACGACCTCACCCTCTCCTTCGAGGTCGCAAATCTCACCGACGATGCCACCAGCGACGTCGCCGGCTTCCCACTCCCCGGTCGCAGCCTGCGCTGCGGCGCTGCATGGACCTTCTAACCCACCACTCCCCAGAGGACCCTCATGAATCATCTCCGCCGTCTCTCCCTGGTCGCCGCCGCACTTCTCGCCGTCACCGCCTGTGGCGGTGGAGGCTCCTCCTCCGATGACGAGGACGGCGATGGCGTCCTCAACGCCGCCGACTACCTGCCCGGCTATACCCTGGTCGTCGCGGCTGCCGACTTCACCAGCCCCGAGGGGCGGGTGTTCGCCGCCACCCCGATGGTCGTCGTCGGCCGCGACCCGCTCTCCACGGACGTGGTCCTCCGCGCACACGACGGCGCCGTCTACGCCATCAACCGGTTCGGCGCCGACAACGTCCAGGTCCTCGATCCGGCCGCGGGCCTGACCACGGTGGTGCAGTTTTCCACCGATCCCGGCTCCAACCCGCACGACATCGCCGTGGTGGATCCGCATCGTGCCTACGTCACCCGCAATCAGGAGACCACCCTGCTGGTCGTCGACCCGGCCACCGGCGATGCGCACGGCACGATCGACCTCGCCGCCCTCGCCGACCACGACGGCATCCCGGAGATGGACCAGATGGCCGTTGTGGGCGGCGAGCTGTTCGTCACCCTGCAGCTCCTCGACCAGGACAACTTCTTCATCCCGAGCGGCCCAGGCGCGGTGGCGGTGATCGACCTGGCGAGCGAGCACGTGGTGTCCTCCTTCGCTCTCCAGGGCGAAAATCCCTCGTCACGGCTGGAGAGCGACGGCCGTTACCTGTACGTCGCCACGACCGGCGACTTCGGCATCGACGACGGCGGCATCGAGCGCATCGACCCGACGGACCCTACCCATGCGACCACGGTGGTGAGCGGCGGGGACCTCGGCGGGGATCTGAGCGAGTTGGTGATTGCCGGACCGACCAAGGGGTATGTCGTGGTCTCCGCCTTCGACTTCGCCACTGGCGCGTCCACCGGCCGAGTGATCGCCTTCGATCCATCCACTGCCACCATCCTCGGTGAGGTGTTCCGCAACGATACCTTCCTCCCGGACCTCCGGGTCAGCCCCGATGGCTCCCTGCTGGCCATCGCGGACCGCACCCCCGCCGACCCCGGTGTCCTGCTGTTCGACACCGCCACGGATCAGCTGGTCGCCGGCCCGATCCACGACGCAAGCCAGCTGCCGCCATCGTCACTCGTATTCGTCGAGTAACGCCCCCTGCGAGTTCGAACAGATGAACCACCAAGGCACAAACGTCACCAAGGAGACACCAAGCCGTCGGCGCGCCGACGCGGCCTCGCACGCACAGCCCTTGGTGGACCTTTGGGTGTTCTTGGTGCCTTGGTGGTTCCTGGTCGGGCTCTCACACGCCTCAGCCACGCCGCCGCAGCGCATCGTCTGCCTCGCGCCGTCCGTCACCGAGATGGTCTTCGCCCTCGGCGGCGGGGAGCGGGTCGTCGCCGTGAGCGACTACTGCGCCGGGCCGGCGGCGGCCCTGACCCTGCCGCGCGTCGGCGGCTTCGCCAACCCGAACTACGAACGCATCCTCGCCCTGCAGCCGGACCTGGTCTTGACCATCGGTGAGGCGCGACGGCTGCAACGGTTCTGCGCCGCCCGGTCGATCCCGTGTCGCGCCTTGAACATCGAGCGCCTCGCCGACGTCGCGCGCGGCCTGACCTCCCTCGGGGAGCTCCTCGGTCGACCGTCTGAGGCCGCGGCACGGGTCGCCCAGCTGGAGACCGGCCTGGCCGCCGTCCGGGCGCGGGTCGCCGACCGCCGCGCCATTCCCACTCTGCTCGTCGTGTCGCGTTCCCCCGGCACCCTGCGCGGCCTGATGACCGCCAACGGCGACTCCTTCCTGTCCGAGCTCCTCACCCTCGCCGGCGGCCGCAACTGCTTTGCGGACGCGTCCCGCCGTTATTTCACCCCGAGTCAGGAGGCGATATTCGCCGCGGCGCCGGAGGTCATCCTGGAGTTGCAGCCGACCACCGACCACTGGGTCGCCTCGGACAGCCGGCGACCCATGGGCGATGCGCAGCGCCACCGGCTGCTCGCCGACTGGCGCGCCCTGCCGGCGCTACCGGCGGTCCGGAACCACCGCCTCTATGTCCTCACCGACCAACGACTCCTCATTCCCGGCCTGCATCTGGTAAAGACGGCGACCGCCTTCGCCCGGATCCTCCACCCCGAGGCGTCGGAAGGAGCACCGTCGCAATGACTTGCGGGTGTAGTCGTCAGCGGGCCGTCGTGGTGACCCGGGGCGCATCGTCCGTCTCCACGACCTGGTGGACGACGCGGACGAGCGCCTTCGGATCGAAGGGCTTCACCAGCCAACCGGTGGCCCCCAGCTCCTTGGCACGCCGCTTCATTTCCACCGCGGACTCGGTGGTGAGCAACAGGATCGGCGTGTGCGTGAAGTTCGCGCAATGGCGCAGCGCCCGGACCAACTCGAGACCATCGAGCATCGGCAGATCGATGTCGGTGATCACCAGGTCGAGGTGTCGCGCGATCGCCTTCTCCAGCCCGTCCACGCCGTTGGCCGCTTCGATCACCTCATATCCCGCGTCTCTCAGGGTGTATGCCACCAGCTGCCGGGTCGAGGCGGCGTCGTCGACGATCAATATGGTCTTGGCCATGAGCACACCCCTCAGAAGAGCTCCACCTCTCCCGCGTTCAACGTCTCTTGATGCACCGCGACGTGCTCGACCCGCTCCACCAGCAGCGCCGCGGCGCATAACGCCTCGCGCATCTTCTCGAGGCGAGATTGGTAGATACTGCGGGCGGTCTCCACACCGGGCATCCGAGTATCCATCTCCTGTTCGATCTTCATGAGCCCGCCCAGTAATGTCTTCAGATAGTCCAGCCGGTCCGTCACGTGGGCGGCGAGCTGCGTCGTGATGTCTTCGAACTGCAACGCCATGACCGCCTCGCCCAGCGTCGCCTCGAGCTCCCCCTTGACTCGCCACAGCTCCGCCACGCCCACCGCCAGCCTGTCACTCATCCCGACGACGTCCTTGACTAGGGTCTGGAGCTGGACGTCTGTCCCGACACCACCGCGATCCCCGCCCCTCGACGTGCCCGCTTCGGCATTCGCCAGGATGGTGCCGTGGCGGATCAGCGAGCCGCTGTGCCCGGCCACTTCTTCCAGTAACCCTTGCTGCGCCTCGATCTGCTCCTTGAGAAAGGTAAACGCGTGGGTGAGGCGCGCTACCGCGTCGGCCAGGAGGTTGCGGAGCTGCGCGAGCTCACGTTCCACCTTGGCGAACTGGTCGTCGAAGGTGTCGGTGAGCTGGTCGAGGACGACGTGGAAGTCGCTGCTCAGGTCGACCAGCGCGACCTCCGCCTGGCGGACCTCCCGTACCTTTGCGCGAAACAACGTCTCCAGGCGCCACAGGATGAGTGCCCACCCGACCGCCACCGTGACGAATGCCGCCACGTGCTCGGTGGGCGTACGGGTGATGAACAGGGTGGCGAGCCCCGCACCGCTGAGCACCAGCCCCAGGATCCAGTTTTTCTCCAACACCGCCCTCCTCGTCCGCCTGCGACGACCCGCTCCGCCATCACGCCGCGGGGACATCCGGGATACGCGCCCCTGTGCCCCTCCGGCCGATGGCGCTGTCCGCCCTATCGGCACGACGCCCGAGGCAGGCCAACTTTGATCGTCCGCGGCACTCCAGCGGCCACCGGCTCCGTCCACGCGGCACCGTGATCCGAGTCCACGCCATCAGTCACGCGTACGACCGCACACCGACCCTGGAGGAGGTCGACATCGAGGTGGCGAC
>JASFUG010000223.1:0-5548 GCA_050050395.1 Nitrospirota bacterium | reverse complement strand
CCCTCGTGGCGCACTGAGAAATGCGGGCTAGCCCTGGCGCTTGAAGCGGCGCTCGATCTCCCCGAGGGGGATGCGGATCAGGGTCGGCCGGCCGTGCTCGCAGGTGAACGGCAGGGGTGCGTCCCGCAGGTCCGAGAGCAGGGCTCGGATCTCATCACCCGACAGCCGATGATGCCTTGATGGCCGAGCGGCATGCCATGGTGAAGAGCAGCTGGTCGTTGATTCGTGCGGTGTCTGCTGCCGTGCCCAGATCGGCAATTTCACTGAGACTACGCTCGAAGTAGCCGAGTAGATCCACACCCGCCATGAGGGCCGGCACCGCCCGCACGGTGAAGGTGCGCTCCCCGAATGGGTCGATGTCGATACCCACCGCACGGAACCGGTCGATCTCCGCCTCCAGCAACACGGCCTGGGCCGCAGGCAGCTCCACCGTCTCGGGGAAGAGCAGACCCTGAACCTGACGTACCCCCCGGGCGTGCTCTGCCTGCAAGCGATGGTAGAGGATCCGCTCGTGAGCGGCGTGCTGATCGACCAGGACCAGCCCGTCGGCGTCCTCGGCCAAGATGAAGGTGTCGTGGAGCTGGCCGATCGGTTCGAGGCCACCCTCGAACAGGGAGGTAAAAGGCCCGGGATCGCCCGTCGCGGTGAGACCCACGCTCGCATCGGCGTCCAGCTTCGGCGCGCCTGTGCCGACGTTCGCTCTTATCGGACGCCACGCCTCCAGGGTCGGTCGATAGTCGCGGCGCGGCTCACGACTGTGGGGCAGCTCGCCGCGGGGTGGGCCGAAGGTCGTTCCCGCCGCTGATTCTTCCTCGCCTTCCGCCCTGCCCCAACCTTGCAGGCAATCGCGCAACACGCTGCGCGTAAGGTTATGGACCCTGCCCGGATCACGGAACCGGACCTCGGCCTTTGCCGGGTGGACGTTGACGTCCACCTCTGCCGGAGGCAGATCCACGAACAGGACGACGAACGGCTGGCGGTGGCGCATCACCAGGGTCTCGTGGGCCTGGTTCACCGCGTGGCGCAGTAGGCGGTCGGCCACCGGTCGGCCATTGACGTACAGCAGGCTCGCCGCGCTGCGCGGGATCTCCCGCCCGGGTAGGGTCAAGAGCCCACGCAGGGTGATGCCGTCCATCTCCTCGTGAAATTCGAGGAGGTCGCCCAGAAACTCCTCGCCCTTGATGGCAAACAGACGCTGCTTCAAGGTCTGTTCACCGGCGAGATCGATGAGCCGCCGCTTGCCGTGGCTGAGGGAGAGGCGCAGCTCCGGGCGGGCCAGAGCCAGCCGGGTAATTTGCTCCACCACGTGGTGGAGCTCGGTGCGCTCGGTCTTCAGGAACTTGCGCCGCGCCGGCACCGCCGCGAACAGGTCGTGCACCTCCACGGCGGTGCCGCGGGCACGACCGTGCGGCTCCACGATGAGGGGCAGGTTGGGACCCACGCGTGCGACCCCGCCCTCCCCTATCGTTGGCTGGGTCGCCAGGGTCACCTCCGCCACCGCTGCGATCGACGGCAACGCCTCACCACGGAAGCCGAGGGTGTGGATCGACTGGAGACCGTCGAATGCAACGAGCTTGGATGTACCGTGCCGGGCAAAGGCGAGCGGCAGCTCGTCGAGGGGCATACCGCTGCCGTTGTCCACCACCCGGATCAGGCCGCCCCCGCCGTCCTCGAGGTGGACGTCGATACGGTCGGCACCGGCGTCGATCGCGTTCTCCACCAGCTCCTTCACCACCGACGCCGGCCGCTCCACCACCTCGCCGGCGGCGATCTGGTTGATGACCGCGTCATCCAGGATACGGATCGGCATGGCGGTGCGAGTCTCGCGGCAAGCGGTCAACGGCAGATAAGGGAAAAAGGCGCGGGAAAGAACGCGAATGCCAGGGGACCAACGCTGTCCGAAGCGCCGCCAGGACCCTATACCCGGCTTCCAGCCCGCTGGTGCCTGACGCCGATGCAGACCAGGTAGCGGTGGACCGCATCCTTGAGGGCGCTGCGCTCGACGACCTGGTCGATCATGCCGTGTTCCTGGAGGAACTCGGCGCGCTGGAAGCCCTCGGGGAGCTCGGCGCGAATCGTCTGCTGGATCACCCGCGGCCCCGCGAAGCCGATCAACGCCCGCGGCTCGGCGAGGTGGATGTCGCCGAGCATGGCGAAGCTCGCCGTCACCCCGCCGAAAGTCGGGTCCGTGAGGATGGAAATGAAGGGCAGTCCCTCCTCCCCCAGCCGCGCCACGGCGGCGCTGGTCTTGGCCATCTGCATCAGGGAGAAGATCGATTCTTGCATGCGCGCACCGCCGGAGGTGGAGACGCAGAGGAACGGGATGCGCCGTTCCAGTGCCTGCTCGATGGTGCGGGTGATCTTCTCGCCGACCACGGTACCCATGCTGCCGGCGAGGAATCCGAAGTCCAGCACGGCGATCGCTACAGGTAGGCCCAGAATCTCCCCCACTCCACACAACACCGCTTCCCGACGGCCGCTGGCCTGCTCGGCCTTCCGCAGGCGGTCGGTGTACTTCTGAGTGTCCTTGAAGCGCAGGGGATCCTTGGAGCGCAAGTCTGGGTACAGCTCCTCGAAGGAGCCGTCGTCGATCAGCAGGGCGATCCGCTCCGAGGCACTGATCCGAAAGTGGTACTGACACTTCGGACAGACCATCAGATTGCGCACGATCTCCTTGCGGTAGAGGATCTCCTTGCAGTTGGCACACTTCAGCCAGAGATCTGCGGACGCGCGGTCGCCGGTATCACCATTGCGCTTCTTGATCTTGCGTCGAACGAACCAGGCCATGGCTGTGGCTCAGCGATCAGGAATCGGGAAACAAGAGACAGGCTTCGTGACCGGCCCACCGTAGCGCAGCGAGACCCCTCACGACGAGGGGAGTGACTTCATCTGCGGTCGCGTTGAAGGGCATGTGCCAGGGCGGCGACGAATCCTTCGACACGCTCCACCAGATCGGGGGCGTCGCGATGTTCTTCGATCACTCGCACCAGAGCGGAGCCGACGATCGCGCCGTCGGCGACGCGGGCCACCTCCGCCACATGATCGGGGGTGGAAACCCCGAAACCGACCGCCAGCGGCAGCTCGGTGTACGTGCGAATATGTGCGAGCTTCTCGCCCAGATCGGCGGCCAGAGAGGCGCGGGCACCGGTAATACCGGTGAGGGAGACGTAGTAGAGGAACCCCCGGCACCCGGTACACACCAGGCGGATCCGCTCGTCGGTGCTCGTCGGCGCGAGGAGCAGTACCGGGTCGATTCCCGCCGCGTCACATGCGCCATAGAAATCGCGCCCCTCGTCCGGTGGCAGGTCGGGCACGATGAGGCCGTCGATTCCGGCCTCCTTGGCGGTCGCCAGGTAGCGCTCCGGTCCACGTTGCAGGATCGGGTTGAAATACGTCATGAGGACCAAGGGCACCTCGGTCTCCCGGCGTAGATCCGACGCGATCGCGAACACCTGATCGAGGGTGGTGCCGGCGGCCAGGGCCCGCTGGCTCGACTGCTGGATCGTCGGCCCGTCGGCCAGGGGATCGGAGTAAGGAAAACCGAGCTCGATAAGGTCCGCCCCGCCCCGCACCACCGCCCGCAGAACCCCGGTCGAGGCGTCCGGCGTCGGGTCGCCCACGGTGACAAACGGCATCAGCGCACCGCGCCCTTCCTCTCGCAGACGCGCGAACGTGGCGGCGATCCTGCGGGTCACTCGTCCGCCCCCGACACGAGCCCCATCTCCGCCACCTGATTCACGTCCTTGTCACCGCGTCCGGAGAGATTGAGCACCACTAGGGCACCCTCGGCTAGTCCCGGCGCCAGCTTGGCCAGAGCGGCGACGGCGTGGGCCGATTCCAGCGCCGGGATGATCCCCTCGGTTCGCGCCAGGCGTTGGAACCCCTCCAGCGCCTCGCGGTCGGTAATCGACACGTACTCCGCCCGACCGGTTTCGTAGAGGTGCGCGTGCTCCGGGCCGATGCCCGGGTAGTCGAGACCGGCGGAGATCGAGTGGGCCGGCGTCACCTGGCCGTCCCCATCCTGGAGCAGGTAGCTCATCGAGCCGTGCAGGACGCCACGCGATCCACCGGTCAGGGTGGCGGCGTGCTTGCCGGTGTCCAGGCCGAGGCCCGCCGCCTCCACCCCGACCATGCGCACCGAGGGTTCGGCGGCGAACGGGTGAAACAGGCCGATGGCATTGCTCCCGCCGCCGACGCAGGCGACCAGCAGGTCGGGCAGCCGGCCCTCTGCGGCAAGGATCTGCTCGCGGGTCTCCTCGCCGATCACCCGCTGGAAGTCGCGCACCATCGCGGGATACGGGTGGGGTCCTACCACGGAGCCGATGATGTAGTGCGTGGTCTCGACGTGGCTGACCCAGTCTCGGATCGCCTCGTTGCAGGCATCCTTCAGGGTGCACGTGCCACTGGTCACCGGCACGACGGTGGCGCCGAGCAGCCGCATGCGGAAGACGTTGAGGCGCTGGCGCTCGATGTCCTCCGTGCCCATGAAGACCTCGCAACGCATCCCGAACAGGGCGCACGCCGTGGCGACCGCCACGCCATGCTGGCCGGCGCCGGTCTCGGCGATGATCCGCTCCTTCCCCATCTGTCGTGCCAGGAGAATCTGGCCGAGGGCGTTGTTGATCTTGTGCGCGCCGGTGTGGTTGAGGTCCTCACGCTTGAGGTAGATGCGCCTCCCACCACCCAGCTCACGTGACAACCGCTCTGCAAGAAACAGGGCCGTGGGCCTTCCCACGTAGTCCCTCAAATAGGCGTGGAACTCCTTCGCAAAGCCTTCGACGAAGCGACCATCGACGCGGATGTTCTGGTATGCCTCGGTGAGCTCGATGATCGCCGGCATGAGGGTCTCCGGCACGTACCGCCCGCCGAAGATCCCGAAGTGTCCGCCCGCGTCGGGCTCGAGTTGGAAGGTCGCGTCAGGCACGGCTCGCCTCCTTGGAACGCACCCGCCAGGCCGCCTCCCGGTCTGCATCACGCACCGCGCGGATGAAGTTGCGGACCAACCGCGGATCCTTCACCCCGGGGCTCTTCTCCACCCCCGAGGAGCAATCCACGCCGTAGGGTCGGCATATCGTGATCGCTTCCCGTACGTTGTCCGGCGTGAGACCGCCCGCGAGGATCAGCCGGGCGGAGGAGTCGAACCCTTCCAGCCAACTCCAGTCAAAGGTCGTGCCCGTTCCCCCCATCTCACCGGCGCGAAAGCTGTCGAGGAGCACCGCGTTGACCTGGAAGCGGGCAACATCGCCCAGGCTCTTCCGGTCGGCGACGCGTACCGCTTTCACCACCCGACACGGAAACTGGCTGATGTAGTTCTGTGACTCGCGACCGTGAAACTGGAGGCAGTCGAGCCCCACCTGGCGACGGATCGAATCGACCCGTGCCCCGGACTCGTCCACGAACAGCCCGACCGTCGTCACAAACGGCGGCAGCTGGCGGACGATGGTCGCCGCATTGTCCGGCGTGATGTAGCGCGGGCTCTTGCGGTAGAACACGAAGCCGAGGGCGTCGGCGCCGGCGGCCGCCACCGTCAGAGCATCCTCCATGTTGG
>JASFUG010000222.1:0-5550 GCA_050050395.1 Nitrospirota bacterium | reverse complement strand
ACGGCCGGGTCGGCGCTGAAACGCTCTTGCCACAGGTGGTGCGAGAGGAGGGCCGCCGGCGCCGCGCCCTCCACCTCCTCGCTGGCCAGGAAACCGCGGCCGAGGAGGGGCTCGGCCCGCAACACCACCAGCAGAGCGGCCGTGATGCGCGCCGCGTCGAGCTGCTCCGGTTCGGCGACGCCGGTCAGGTCCACCGTGTCCGCGGTGTAGGCGGCGACGCCGTCGAAGGAGCGGCTCTGCTCGGCCAGGTCGAGGAAGCGCTGGTGGGAGACGCGGGCGTCGTCGAGGCCGCGCTCCGGCGACGTCGCCACGATCTCCACCAGGCGCCCGGAGCCAGGGTAGGGCAGCGGTCGCAACAGCACGGCGTCGACGACCGAAAAGAGGGCCGTGCCGCCGCCGACGCCGAGGGCGAGCACCAGCACGGCGGTCAGCGTGAGCCCGGGCTGGCGGCGCATGCCGCGCAACGCCCAGCGCAGGTCCTGGCGCCAGCCGGTCATCGCGCTCGGCTCCACGGCCGCCCCATGGCCGTCACCGCCGCCATCGGACGCGGGCGGCGCGCCGGGTTTCGTGTCGTCGGCATCTGAGGCGGGTACGTCGGCCGTGGCGGCAGGTTTCGCCCGCCGTCGCCACCGCAGACGTTTCCCTGTCACGGTCTTGCGAAGGGAGAGCACATGATCTATGACGTTAAACGCGATATATCGCGACTTAGAATTAGGCAGTAAGGAGAAGACTCATGAATTCCGAAGGTGCTCTCGCGGCGTCGCCCGGCGAGGCGGATTCCACCGTCGCGGGTCGAGAGCTCCAGACGGTCGGTGTCATCGGCGCCGGTGTGATGGGGGTCGGCGTGTCGCAGAACCTGGCCCAGACCGGGCACAGGGCCGTGATGGTGGACGTCTCCGACGAGGTGCTGGAACGGGCGCGGGACGAGATCTCCAGAGCGCTCCGTTTCGAGGGTTTCTTCAACCGCGAGGCGAAGGAACGCAGCGATCCGGACGAGGTGCTGGATCGCATCGAGCTGACCACCGACCTGGAACGGCTGGCGGATGCGCAGTTCGTCATCGAGAACGCGACGGAGAAGTGGGAGGTCAAGGAACCGATCTACCGGCGCATCGACCAGATCTGCGACCCGTCGGTGGTCTTCGCCGCCAACACCTCGTGTATCTCCGTGACTCGCCTCGGCGGCCTCACCGAGCGTCCGGACCGCGTCCTGGGAATCCACTTCATGAACCCGGTCCCGATGAAGCCGACGGTGGAGATGATCCGCGGTTTCCACACCAGCGAGGAGAGCCTGGACACGGCGCGTCGGCTCCTCGCCGCCATGGGCAAGGACGCCATCGTGGTCAACGACATGCCGGGCTTCGTGTCGAACCGGGTCCTCATGCTCACCGTCAACGAGGCGGCCTTCGTGGTCCAGGACGGGGTGGCTCCGGCCGCCGACGTGGACCTGCTGTTCAAGAAGTGCTTCGGTCACAAGATGGGTCCCCTGGAGACCGCCGACCTGATCGGTCTGGACACCATCCTCTACTCCATCGAGGTCCTTCACGAGAGCTACGCCGACAGCAAGTACCGCCCCTGCCCCCTGCTCAAGAAAATGGTCGACGCCGGCCTTCTCGGACGCAAGAGCGGCAAAGGCTTCTACGACTACGGGTTGGCGTGACCACCCGATCGACGTACCCATCCCAATCACCACGGACAACCAGCCGCCACGTCGGTGGGGGCGGAGGCTTGAAAGGTGTCGACGAGCGATAGAAAAGCGAAGATCAAAGATTTCCTGTCCCGGTTCTTCCGCAATCACGACCTGCAGGAGGACGAGGACATCTTCTCGTTGGGGTTCGTGAACTCCCTGGTGGCCATGCAGCTCGTCCAGTTCGTGGAGAAGGAGTTCGCCATCCACATCGACAACGAGGATCTGGACTTCGACAACTTCCGCACCATCAGCGCCATCGACGATCTCGTCGAGCGCAAGCAGGCGGCCGCTTGAGCGGCGCTGCGGGGAGGTGAGAGGTGTTCGAGCTCAGCGCCGAGCAGGAAGCGTCCCGCGAGGAATTCCGCAAGTTCGCCGACGAGGTGGTGGCCCCCCACGCCGCGGCTCACGACAGCGAGGAGCGGTTGCGCCAGGAGGTCATCGACGCCCTCGTCGAGCGCGGCTACCTGGCGTCGTTCCTGCCGCCGGAGCAGGGTGGGGCGGGCCTCGACTTCATCACCTACGGTCTGCTCACCGAGGAGCTGGGCCGGGCCTGCTCGTCCACCCGTTCGCTGCTCACCGTCCACGACATGCTGACCCTCGCCATCCGGCGCTGGGGCAACGAGGAGCAGCGCTCGTGGCTGCCCCGGTTGGCCCGCGGCGAGGTGCTGGGCGCCTTCGCCCTCTCGGAGCCGGAGGTGGGCAGCGACGCCAAGTCGGTGTCGACGACGGCCGAGGCGGCGGACGGCGCCTTCGTGGTCCACGGCACCAAGAAGTGGATCACCTTCGGCCAGATCGCCGACCTGTTCGTGGTCTTCGTGCGCTGCGAGGAGGGGCCCACCGCCCTGCTCGTGGAGCGCGACACGCCGGGTCTGACCATCGAGCCCCTGGGCGGCGTGCTGGGCACCCGCGGCTCGATGCTGGCACAGCTCCGCTTCGAGGACTGCCGCGTCCCGGAGGCGAACCTCCTCGGCCGCGTCGGGTTCGGTTTCACCCACGTCGCGTCGGCGGCTCTCGACCTCGGGCGCTACAGCGTGGCCTGCGGCTCGGTGGGCATCGGACAGGCCTGCCTGGACGCCTCCATGGACTACGCCTCGGAGCGGGTGCAGTTCGGCGCCGCGATCAAGCAGCACCAACTGGTGCGGCGCATGCTCACCGACATGCTGACCCAGGTGCGGGCGGCCCGCCTGCTCTGCCTCAGGGCCGGCACCCTGAAGCAGCAGGAGGACCCCCGCGGCACCCTGGAGACGCTGATCGCGAAGTACTTCGCGTCGACCACGGCGGTGCGGGTGGCGAGCGACGCGGTGCAGATCCACGGCGCCAACGGCTGTACGGCGGATTACCCCGTCGCCCGCCTGCTGCGCGACGCCAAGGTCATGGAGATCATCGAGGGAAGCACACAGATCCAGCAGGTGGCCATCGCCCGCTACGGCGAGCTGGACCTGCGGGGTTGAACCGTTGAACGAGCGGAGAACGCCGCCCACGCGACGCGGCGCGGCGAGCGGCAAGGAGGTGTCGTCATGAGCAACGTTGCGGCGGAGCAGATCGCTCAGGCCAAGGCCGAGAAGCAGGGCGTGAAGTGCGTGGTCTGGGACCTGGACAACACACTGTGGGACGGCGTCCTGCTGGAGGACGGCGACGTGCGGCTGCGCGACGGGGCGGAGGCTGTGATCGAAGAGCTGGACCGCCGCGGGATCCTGCAGTCGGTGGCGAGCAAGAACGATCACCACGCGGCCCGGGAGCGGCTCGAGGAGCTGGGCCTGTGGGAGTACTTCCTGTACCCGCAGATCAACTGGAACCCCAAGTCGTCGTCGATCCAGAGGATCGTCGAGGCGATCAACATCGGCATGGACACCGTCGCTTTCGTGGACGACCAGTCCTTCGAGCGCGACGAGGTGGCCTTCGCCCTGCCCGACGTGATGTGCATCGACGCGGCCCAGCTCGCCGACATCCCGGAGATGAAACGCATGGTTCCGCGCTTCATCACGCCCGACTCGAAGCTGCGGCGGCAGATGTACATGAGCGACATCGTGCGCCAGGAGGCGGAGAGCGACTACCGGGGCACCGACGAGGAGTTCCTCTCCACCCTCGGTCTGGAGTTCCGCATCCGCCGCGCCCGGCAGGACGACCTGCAGCGGGCCGAAGAGCTGACCGTGCGCACCCACCAGCTCAACACCACCGGCTACACCTACTCCTACGACGACCTGGACCGGATCCGCACCTCCGACGACCACGTCCTGCTGGTGGCCAGCCTCGACGACAGGTACGGCACCTACGGAAAGATCGGGCTCGCCCTGGTGGAGAAGGAGGAGGAGCGAGGGATCTGGAACCTGAAGCTGCTGCTGATGTCGTGCCGGGTCATGTCGCGCGGCGTCGGCACCATCATGCTCAACCACATCATGCGGCTGGCCCGCGACGCCGGAGTGCGGCTGCGCGCCGAGTTCGTCCACAACGGGCGCAACCGCATGATGTACGTCACCTACAAGTTCGCCAACTTCAAGGAGCTCGACCAGGACGGCGAGCTGGTGATTCTCGACAACGACCTCAGCGTGGTACAGGGCTTTCCCGAGTACGTGAGCGTGGAGATCGAGTCGTAACTCGGGGACCTGGAGCGCTGTGGCCGAGCGCGCCCCGGGTCTCGGATCGCAATGGAGGATCTCATGCCGTACCCCGCGCTCAGCGCCGCGCCCCGCAGGCCGTCGTCCCGCTGGGAGTCCCTGCCCCACCTCCTGTCGCAGCGCGTCCAGGAGCGTCCCGAGGCGACGCTCTACCGCTTCCTCGATCACGGGGAACGGGAGGGCGTCTGCCTCACCTGCGGCGAGCTCGACCGCCGTGCCCGGGCCGTCGCCGCGGCCCTGCGGCAGGCGGGCTGCGGCGGCGAGCGGGTGCTCCTCCTGTTTCCCCCCGGCGCCGATTTCTTCGTCGCCTTCTTCGGCTGTCTCTACGCCGCGGCGGTCGCCGTGCCGGTGTATCCGCCGCGCCCCAACGACCGCCTCGAGCGCCTCGACGCGGTGGCCGCCGACTGCGCGGCCCGCGGTGTGCTCACCGTCGCCGCGTTGCGCTCGCGGGTGGAGACGTGGGCGGCGGCGCAGCCTGCCGAACGCCCGCCGGTGGTGCTGGCGGTGGACGACCTTCCCGCCGCCGGAGACTGGCGGATGCCGGACCTGCGCGCCGACTCCCTGGCGCTGCTCCAGTACACCTCCGGCTCCACGGCGACGCCCCGCGGCGTGTGCGTGACCCACGCCCACCTGCTGGAGAACTCCGCCTGCATCGACGCCGGGTTCCGCCACGACGCCGACAGCGTGATCGTCAGCTGGCTTCCCACCTTCCACGACATGGGGCTGGTGTACGGCGTCATCCAGCCCCTCTACGCCGGCGTGCCGGCGGTGCACATGTCGCCGTTGTCCTTCCTGCAGCGCCCGGCGCGCTGGCTGCGGGCGGTCAGCCGCTACCGGGGCACCCACAGCGGCGGTCCCAACTTCGGCTACGAGCTGTGCCTGCGCAAGGTGCGCCCGGAGCAGGAGACGGAGCTGGACCTGTCGTCCTGGCGGGTGGCCTACAACGGCTCGGAGCCGGTGCGCGCCGACACGCTGCAGCGCTTCGCCGACGTCTTCGCCGCGCTCGGTTTCCGCTCCCACGCCCTGTGCCCCGCCTACGGCATGGCGGAGACCACGCTCAAGGTCTCGGCGGCGTCGCCGGGGGAGCCGGTGACGGTGCTCAGCGTCGACGCCGCGGCGCTGGAGGAGCACCGGCTGCGGCCGGTGGCGCCGGGGTCGCCGGGGGCGCGGCGCCTGGTGGGCTGCGGACCGGTGGGCGACGGGCTGGAGGTTCGCATCGTCGATCCCGAGTCCGCCACGCCCTGCGAC